>JBCCEW010000014.1 GCA_039030075.1 Myxococcota bacterium
GGCTGCTCCTGGGCGACCCAGTGGGTTCCCGAATCGAGCTCGAGCAGTTCGCCAGCGTCGAGGAAGCCCAAGCTCAGCCGCGTCACCTCCTCCATGAAGTAGACATCGTCGGGGGGAAGCACGATGAGAACTGGCAGGGTGATGCGGCCCGAGCCTTCGTAGGGCCATGCGCTGGCGCGCGGTGGGGCCGTCATCGAGTGCGCCGCGCCGTCCCACGCGGAACGCAGCAGATCGAACTCCGTCTCCGAGAAGGTGCCCGGCGCGGACGTCGCGCGCAGATTGCTCGTCAGCAGCCACCAGTTGGCGACGCGAGCCGAGTAGGCCGGGAGCCATGGGATCCGCATGAAGGTCCGGTGCCACGAGACCTCGTCGACCTCGCCCTCGAAGCGGCTGTAGGCGAGCGGGTGTGGCACCGAGACGACGGCATAGCTGCGTACGCGATCCGGATGCTCGAGCACTACGCGCCAGCCCACGCCGCCGCCCACGTCCTGCGCCGCCAGATGAACACTCTCCAGGCCGAGCGCATCGATCAAGCCGATCACGTCGCCGACGCGACGATCGAGCCGATAGGCCTCGGCATCCGCGGGCTTGTCCGAGCGGTTGTAGCCCCGTTGGTCCGGGACGATGACGCGAAAGCCCGCCTTCGCGAGGACGGCCATCGGCCCGCGCCAGGCGTACCAGAACTCCGGGAAGCCGTGCAGCAGGACGACGGGAGGTCCTTCAGCGGGTCCGGCGAACACGACGTGGAGGCTGACGTCTCCGACGTCGACCTGCTGTCTCTCGAGCTCGATCCCGAGCTCCGCGCGCGCCGCCTCGACCGCATCGCGCTCGGGCTGGTTCCCGGACACGTGGCCGAGAACGAGTACAGCCGCGAGAACGATGACCAGTACCGACGCGATTCGCATCGTCGCCATTCTGACAGAAGCCAGGCAGGGGTTGGGACGATGCCCACTTGGCCAATTGGCGAGATCACGAATGGCGGGGCGGACGGGACTCGAACCCGCAACTTCCGGCGTGACAGGCCGGTGCTCTAACCAATTGAACTACCGCCCCAGACCATCCTGTTCCCCGGGCCGGAATCCCAGCGCGGGCCCACGGAAGTAGCAAAAGACGGCCCCTCAAGACAGGGGCCCCGTGGAATTCCGGTTTCGGTACGGGCCTCTGGCGGCTTGAGCCCGCTGCCGGGCCGCCGCTCCGGCAGGTGCCGAGGGGCGACCCCGCTACCCGGGCAGGAAGCCCTGGACCCCCGAGACCTGCATCTGGGCCGCCTGGATCTGGAGCAGCAGGGTCATGTCGCCGATCACCCGGATCCGGCCATCCATCCAGGCCTCCATGGGGTGAAGCTGCCCCGCGACGATCTGATCGAGGTCGAGGTCGGTCATGCGCACCGTGGCGGTCGGCTCGTCCTCGATGTCGCCGGCCCCGAGCTGGACGTCGACGTGCCACTCACCGAGACCATCGGCGATCGCCACGCGCACGCGGCCCCGGATCTCGGAAAGCGCCTCGAGCATCTTCCCGGCCGACGCGGCACCCAGCACCGAGAGCTTCTCGGCATCGGCCGAGCCCGGCTCGAAGAGCACCGAGATCGCCTTGCCCACGTGGCTGCCGCGGCCTTCCCAGAGCGCGTCACGCCAGTCACCGACGGCCAGGATGAGCGTGTGAGCGGCCTCGAGCCGGGACCCGGCGTCGACCGACGCCTTGCCCGCGTCGAGCCGGAGCCGCCATTCGCCACCGCCCTCCCCTTCGAGTCGCAGGCCCAGGAGGGCGTTCAGCCCCTCGGTGCCGGCAGGCGGAGGCAACTCGGCGAAAGCCGGCGCCAGGTACTGCTCCAGGAACTCGGCGGGAGCGAGGGGTTTCGGCGGAAAGGTGGGCATGCGTCGGTTGGAATCCTGGCGGGCGCGAGTCTAACCGAGAGTGGCGCCCTCGCCGCCGAAGCGGATTATCCTCCCGCCGGAGCGAGAGGAGACCCGGATGGCCGACGACAACGCACTGGAAGAAGGCACCCAGCTCACCCTCGAATGGGAGAAGCTCGCGAAAGTCGGCCAGGGCAGCCACCCCGTCGTGCCCGTGGTACTGCAGCACGCCGAGACCGGGGAGGTGCTCTATGTCGCCTACGCCAACCGGGAGGCCCTCGCCGAGACGCTCAAGAAGCGCGAGGCCGTGCTGTGGAGCACCTCGCGCAACGAGATCTGGCACAAGGGTGCCACCTCGGGCGATGTCCTCGATCTCGAGGAGGTGCGGGTCAACTGTGAGCAGAACTCGCTCCTCTACCGAGTGATCCCACGGACCGGCGGCGCCTGCCACACGAAGAACGCCGCGGGCCAGGCGCGCACCACCTGCTACTACCGGCGCGTGATGAACGAGGACGCGATCGAGTTTCTCTAGGCGGCGCGCTGGCGGCGAGCCCACCCGAGGGCGATGCCGACCGCGACGAGCCCCAGCACGGGCGCATCGCCGAATCGCGCGTAGACGGTTTGCCCGTCGCGGGGCCACACGTCACTCACGACGAGCGCCTCGCGGAGCACGCCGGTCTCTTGGATGACACGGCCTGCCGGGTCGACGATCGCGCTGATCCCACTGTTGGTCGCGCGTACGAGCCAGCGCCGATGTTCGATCGCGCGCAGTCGCGCCAGCCCCAGGTGGAAGTGGGGCTCGGCGGTATCACCGAACCAGGCATCGTTTGCGAGGGTCACCAGCAGGTGCGGGTCGGTGGCGTTCACGAGCCGGCGCACGAAGTCCGGGCGGATCGCCTCGTAGCAGAGCGGGACCGCGAACCGCAGGTCACCGAGCCGAAGCGCCGTGAGCGCATCCCCGGCCCGGAAGCGCTGGGCGTGGGGAAACCAGCCTTCGGGCCACGGAACCACCCCGCCCGCGAGCGCGCGCTCCGCCACCGGGATCAGCAGATGCTTGTCGTAGACGTCGCGGATCGTGCCGTCCGCCGGGACGAGAAAGGCCGAGTTCGCCGTGACCCGTCGGCCGTCGACCTCGAAGAGCGACGTTCCACCGAAGAGCAGCGGCACCTCCAGACCGTCGCGCAGGATCTGAGCGTCGAGAGGAAGCGGGCGCCGCAGGGCGTGGGGGTAGGCGGTCTCGGGCCAAACCACGAGATCGACCGGTCCCACCGCAAGGACGGCGCGACTCAGCTCGACGTGGGCGCGATGCGCCCGAGCCCGCCGCGCGCGTTTCTCCCGCACGTCGAGATTCGCCTGAACGATGCCCACCCGTAGCGGCTCACCGGAGCCGCCGGACGCCTCGACCCCGCCCATCCTCCAAGCGCCGTAGGCGGACATCAGGAGCAGGAGTGCGCCAAGCGCCGCCACGCCGCGCGCCCGGCTCCACCCGCGTTCTGGAATCCAGAATGACGCGATGGCGGCGTTCGCCGCGAGCACCCACACGCTGAGCAGCAGCGGCCCGCCCAGGTCGGCGCTCTGGGCCCACAGCGGAAACCCGATCAGCGCACTGCCCGCCTGGGTCCCGAAGAACTGGGGCACGGACCATTCGATCGCGACCCAGGGCAGTGCCGCCGCCCACGAGGCGACGCCTCTCTGACGCAGCACCGCGAAGAGCCCGGCGGCCAGCGCATACGAAGCGGCGAACCACGCTCCGTTCGCGATCCACAGCGTCGCCCCCAGCGTGCGGTTGCCTTCGAGGAAGACTTCGAAGAGCTGCCCCAGCCAGGGCGTCCCGACGCCGTAGGCCGCGGCGCCGAAGGCGAAACCCAAGCCCACCGCGTCGCGCGTGCGCGCGCGCCGGAGCGCCCACCACAGGGGAACCCAGCAGACGAGAGCCAGGGGCCAGGCCCCGAGGCCCGGCTGAGAGGCCGCGAAGCCGGCACCCCCCGCGAGTGCGACCCCAATGCGGAGAGGGGTCCGCAGGGCGGTCAGGACTCGGGGTGCGCCGTCTGACACGCGGGCGTCCCGAGCCTCGCTCGGTCGCGCGCGGAGCGTCCCTTCCGGTCGACCAGAGTGGGGTCCGCGCCCAGTTCGAGCAGCACCCGGGCTGCAGCATCCGCGTTCTTGATGCAGGCGCCGATCAGCGGTGTCTCGTCGTGTCGCCCGCGCACATCGAGGTTCGCTCCGCGCCCGTGGAGAAAGCGGATCACCTCCGGGTGGTTCCACAACGCGGCGTAGTAGAGCGGCGTGCGCCCGAGGTCGTCGACACCGTCGACCTCCGCGCCGGCTTCGACGAGGTAGGTGACGAGATCCAGATCGCCGTGGCTCGCCGCGTAGGAGAGCGGCGTGCGCCCACTGACGTCGGCCTCGTCCACCCGGGCGCCGGCGCCCTGGAGCACCCGCGCGAGTTCGAGCGACTCGGCATCGCGCACGGCGAGCAGGAAGGCCGAGCGTTCGAGCTCGTCCTGGGTGTGGACGCTCACCCCGAGCTCCAAGGCGCGCTCCACAGTCGGACGATCGCCGGTACGTACCGCGTGCAAGAGCCGCTGCTCGCGCGTAAAGGGCTCGGGTTCCCGCACGTCGCCGATCCCCATCACGCGGTTCACGTTGCCGGGGCCCGGCACGGGAGCGTTCGGGTGCAGGTCTTCCTCGCTCCCCTGCCCCGCTCCGGGCAGGAGCAGGAGCGTGCCCCACACCACCCAACGCTTCGCGCTCGGCCTTCGCATTCCCGATCTTATGCCCACTTCGCCTCCGAAGACCAGCCGAGGGCACCCGCGAGCAAGGCGGAGCGCCCCGAGCGAAGCGGAGCGCCGGCACTCGAGCCGACGCTCCGCAGACGCTCTGACGGAAGCGTTGCCTCGACTATTCGCCGAGGATGGCGTCGTTGATCAACGGCGCCACGATCTGCATGCCCGGGTCTTCGTTGTTGTAGTTGTTCTGGGGCTCGACCCACCGGATCACGGACCCGTTGTCCACCCAGGCGTCGAAGAACTTGTCGAAGCCGTACTGGGCGACGCCGCCCGGGCACTTCCAGCTCTGGCTCCAGGGCCACTGCCAGAACTCCCACCACTTCTTCTTGCGAATCGTCGGGCACGAGTGGCTCCCGATGAACGTGATGATCGACGAGCAGTGGCTGTCGTTGATCGGCCGGTGCCACGGGATGTGGTAGCTGAAGTTCGGGTGATCGTTCATCTCGTCGATCAGGTTGTCCTGGTCTTCGCGCCACTTCGCCAGGATGGTCGCCTGGGTCTGGTTCGGGAAGAACCGCTCGTAGGAGAACCGCGAGAAGTTGAAGTCACTCGAGTAGCCCGTGTAGGCGAGCTGATCGTTCGGGAACTCGATGGCCACCATGTCCGTCGCGCTGCCGAAATCGTTCGTGTCGAAAGTCGCCGGCAGCTCGGCGAACACCGTGTCCAGGTCCCACGCCACGGCGATCGTGTCGTGGAGCTGGCGCGAGTTGAAGCTGGCGTTCGGCGCGGGGAAGAGCGGCCCCGAGTCGTTCAGCATCAGCCCCTCGCTCGGATCGAGCGTGGTCCGTGCCTCGTAGTAGGCCGCGGCCGTGGCCACGCCGCCCGCGCTGAACCCGGATACCAGCAGCTTGTCGATGTTCGGGAATACGCCAGCCAGGTGATTCACCGCCGCCCGGGTGTTGTTGAAACCGACGTGGCGGAAGGTGATCGGCGGGTTCTGCCCCGACGGATCCACGTAGGTCTGGACGTTGTTGCCCACGTGCACGTCACCCGTGCAGTACGGCATGAACACGACGTCCCATCCCTGGGTCGCGATCGGATCGATCGAGCGGAACGGCAGTCCGGGATCGGCGCCGTTCACGATCGGCGACACGAAGCGTGGCGCGAACTGGGTGATGTAGTCGTCCGGGATCCCGTTCGGGTTGGCCGCGCCCAGGATACCCAGCTCACCGCTGCAGGACGGGTAGTCCCAGCAGGCCCCGCCGCCCTCGAAGTACAGCAGGAGGTCGTCGGAGTTCGGGTTGTCGTACACGAAGAACTTGTACTGCGAGCCGTCACTGCAGAACGTTCCCGGCAACTCGACCCGCTGCCACGGATAGTCGTTGCCGCCATTGACGACGTCCTCGATTCCGATGCCCTGAGCGGCACCGCCCAGGCACAACAGCCACGCCGTCAAAACGATCGATCGGAAACCGATGCTTCGCATGCTCTCCCCCTCCGCGCGATGCAAGCACATCGCGCGATTCGTTCCGTTGCGGTCCTCGTTGGGTCCGCGCAGGCTGGGGTTCGAGCGTTCCACCTCGGGCCAACCCCGGCGCACGCGAACGGCCTCACCCTATCACCCAAAGCTGAACGTGATTCAGAAAACTGAGAGTCATCTTCCACGAAATCACGCCAGACGACCGATTTCGGTGACTCGTAGTCGCTCAATCTGAATCGAGTTCTGGTTTTGACAGGGTGCGTGACTCTGCGAAGGCGGCTTCGTCCGCCAGCCACTGGTCGCGTAACGCGGCGTGTCGTTCGCGCCGTTCCAACGCTTCGGACAGGCGACGCGGCAGCTCTTCCAGACGCGCCAGATGCAGCGTGCGCGCGAGCTCCAACAGGCCCTTGTCGCGCGGTGGCAACACGTCGCCGTATCGCTCGAGGGCGAGATCGGTGAACGCAACGTAGTCGCTCGAGATCCGGTTGCGTTCGCCATAGAACGCGCGGACTTCGGATTCGCTCGCGGTGTTCGACATCACCTTGCCGAGTTCTCGGTTCCAGCGCTCGCGCGTCGCTTCCCGCTCCGCCAGGACGCGCGCGTCATCGGTGGGAACCGCGAGCTCCCAGAACGCGTTGTCCGGGAGTTCCTGACGCAGATCCTCGAGGTCCACGCGAGCCCAGGCCCAGGCCGGATCGTCCGCCGGAAACCAGTCCGACCAGGCCGACGGCGCATCTTCGGGGGGAACCGGCAGCGGGTCCTCAGGAGTGCGCGCCTCGGCGGCGGCGACATCGGGGGCCGGCGCGGCGCTCTCGCGCGCAGCTGTGGGCTCCGGCCCAGGGCGGGGCGGATCGCTCCGGAAGAAGACGAACAGGCCAACGACCACGCCGAGGAGGCCCAAGCCCCAGATCCACGGGATGCCTCGACCTGCTGCGTCCTTCGGGTCCGACACGCGGCCACCATACACGACACACGCCCCGCCGCGGCCCCGATCGTCCCGGCTACACTTTCGACATGCCCTCTGCCCTCGCCCGCGAGCCCCGAGGCCGGCCCCGCCAAGCGCGTGCCCAGCAACGCATGGAGCGCATCCTCGATGCCGCGCGCGAGGAACTCGCGCTGCAGCCGCCCGAAGCGATCCGCGCCGACGCGATCGCCGAGCGAGCCGGCGTCCCGGTCGGATCGCTCTATCAGTACTTCGACGGCAAGAACGCCCTGCTGGCGGCGGTGGCCGAGATCATCATGGCCGAAGCCGATGCGGCGCTGGCACAGGTGCTGTCCTCGTGCCTCGAGGTTCCCTGGCGCGATGCGGTCGACCGCATGCTCGACGCCACCTTCGACCACTACCGCGACAGTCCACACTACCGCTCGCTCTTGCGTTCCCTGCGCAGTACGCCCGAGTTCAACGCGGTCGCCGAGGCGTCGAACCGACGCGTCGAAGAGCTTCTCGCCCTGCACCCCGGTTTCGCGCGCGCCGGCATCCCGCGCGACCAGGTGCGCGTGATCTGCCGCACCCTCGTCACTGCGAGTAACGCGCTGCAGGACCGTATGCTCTCCGAGCCCCGGGCCGAGTTCGAGATCTGGCGCGAAGAGGCCCGCCGGCTCGTGAAGGGCTACCTCTCGGTCTACCTCGGCTAGGCCCAGCACGCCTGGCGACCCTCCCGGAAGTCTCTACGGTTTTCGAGGCGAGAGACCGAAGCGAGTGGAACTCGAACCGCGCAACCGGTGACGCGCCGGACCCGCGGCCGGGCCGGAGAACCAGCGATGGGCGAAGCATCCGACGACGCGAACTGGCGACGCTGTAGTTCCTGCAAGCAGCCGATCGGCTTCGACGCCACCTACTGGACGTGCAGCGTCTCGACCTGCAACCGCAAGCGCACGGGGCTCGTCTTCTGCAAGGTGAGCTGCTGGGATGCCCACTTGCCGATCGCGCGACACCGCGAATCCTGGGCCGAGGAGCAAAAGGCCCCGAGCGCCGGGGAAGTCGCAGCGTCCCGGGACGACAGCGGCGCCAAGAAGACCGGCGGAAAACGCCGGCTCGTCCGACCTGCAACGACCGAAACCGCGAAGCCGGCCGCGAGCGACGAGGTGCTGGTCATCGCGAGCCGGCTGAAGGATTACGTGCGCGCCCAATCGGGCTACAACACGTCCGATCGCGTCCTCGGGCCACTCTCGGATCTCGTGCGCCGCACTGTCGACGAGGCGATCCGCAACGCCCAACGAGAGGGACGCCGGACCGTCCTCGATCGCGACCTCCCGAACTCCTAGCTTCGGCTTCGTCCCACCCGTAGAACCGTTTGGCCTGGGCGTCAACGCGAGAGAAGTTGGTAGGCGCGGACGGGATCGAACCGCCGACCCCCTCGGTGTAAACGAGGTGCTCTCCCAGCTGAGCTACGCGCCCCAAAGTTCGACTTCGCTCGCCTGCGGCTCACGGCGCGCCCACCGCGAGGTGGGCTTGCGCGGACCGTCTACGGAATCACGCAATCCCGGCCTGCCGTTCCGCCCGGCGCCTCCACCAGCGCCCGCTCGGGGCGGCGTCGCGCTGAACCGCTTCGACGATCGAGTCTCTCGATGTCAACTCGGCCGGTGAGGCCGAGGGCCCGGATCGGTTCTCCTAGTTCACCCCGGCCGGTGCGGGCACCTCGACGCTGCGGTCGCCGAGGACCACCTCGTGGATCTCGTCCACTTCGTGATCGCCGTCGTGGAGCAGCGCCTCGGGGTTGCTGATCGAGAGGGCCGCAGCGAGGACTTCGTCCATGTGCTCGACCGAGATGATCTCGAGACCGCGCTTGATGCTCGCCGGGATGTCGGCGAGGTCCTTCTCGTTCTCCTTCGGGATCAGCACTCGCTGAATGCCCCCGCGGAGCGCCGCGATCAGCTTCTCCTTGAGTCCGCCGATCGGGAAGACGCGGCCGCGGAGCGTGATCTCGCCAGTCATGGCGACGTTGGCTCGGACCGGCACCCGGGTCAGTGCCGAGGCGATCGCGGTGGCGATCGTGATCCCCGCGGACGGACCGTCCTTCGGCGTCGCGCCCTCGGGCACGTGGATGTGCACGTCGACCTTCGAGTAGAAGTCGCGGGTGAGGCCGAGCTGCTTCGCTCGGGTACGCACATAGGACATGGCGGCGTTCGCCGACTCCTGCATGACCTCGCCGAGTCGGCCGGTCACCTGCAGCTTGCCCTTCCCCGGCGTGACCGAGACCTCGGTCTGGAGCAGCTCACCGCCGACCTCGGTATACGCGAGGCCGGTGCAGAGGCCGACGCGGTCGGTGTCCTCGG
The DNA here is from genome assembly GCA_039030075.1 of Myxococcota bacterium. NCBI lineage: Bacteria > Pseudomonadati > Myxococcota > Myxococcota bacterium. The sequence goes on from JBCCEW010000014.1 coordinate 9,339, forward strand.
CCTGGCCGAAGCGGTACTTCGCTACGCCCAGGAGCTTCTTCACCTTCGCCGGGGTGATCTTCGTCTGCTTTGCATCGTCGCCGGCGGTGACCACGTCACGCGCCACCTTGCGGCAGATCGAGGCGAGCTCGCGCTCGAGGCCGCGGACGCCGCTCTCTCGCGTGTAGTGCCGGATCACCTCGAGCACCGCCGCGTCGGTGAACACGATGTGCTCTTCCGAGAGGCCGTTCGCTTCGCGCTGCTTCGGCACCAGGTAGTCGTTGGCGATCGAGAGCTTCTCGCTCTCGATGTACCCGGGCAGCTGGATGATCTCCATGCGGTCCTGGAGGGGCCGCGGAATCTGGGAGAGCACGTTCGCCGTGCACACGAACATGATCCGCGAGAGATCGTAGTCGAGGTCCAGGTAGTGGTCGGCGAAGGTGTGGTTCTGCTCGGGGTCGAGCACCTCGAGGAGAGCCGCCGACGGGTCGCCCCGGAAGTCCATCGACATCTTGTCGACCTCGTCGAGCAGGAACACGGGGTTCCCTGACCCCGCCTTCTTCAGGCTCTGGAGGACCTTGCCGGGAAGCGCGCCGATGTAGGTGCGGCGATGGCCGCGAATCTCGGCCTCGTCGCGCACGCCGCCCAGGGAGACCCGAACGAAGTCGCGGCCCGTGGCACGCGCGATCGACTTGCCGAGCGAGGTCTTCCCGACGCCGGGCGGACCCACCAGACACAGGATCGGGCCCTTCATCTTCTCGACCAGGGCCTGCACCGCGAGGTACTCGAGGATGCGGTCCTTCGGCTTCTCGAGACCGAAGTGGTCCTCGTCGAGGACGCGCTTCGCGTCGGGCAGGTCGTGGCGCTCGTCCTTGTACTCCTGCCACGGCAGGGCCAGGATCCAGTCGACGTAGTTGCGCACGACGGTCGCCTCGGCGCTCATCGGCGACATCATCTTGAGCTTCTTGATTTCCTTCTCGGCGCGCGCGCGGGCCTCGTCGGGCATCTCCTTCGCGCGCAGCTGCTCCTCGAGCTCTTCCACCTCGTTCTTGAACTCGTCGCGCTCGCCCAGCTCCTTCTGGATCGCGCGCATCTGCTCGTTGAGGTAGTACTCCTTCTGCGAGCGCTCCATCTGCTTCTTCACGCGCCCGCGGATCTTGCGCTCGACCTCGAGCACCTCGATCTCCGCCTGCATGCGCGCGAAGACGTCTTCGAGGCGCTTCGCCGGGGCCAGCGTCTCGAGCAGCTCCTGCCGCTCTTCGAGCTTGAGGTTCAGGTGGGCGACGATCGTGTCGGCCAGCCGACCCGGATCGCTCACGGCCGTCACCGTATTCAGGGTCTCCGGCGGGACCTTCTTGTTGAGCTTGATGTAGTTCTCGAAGGTCGCGTGAACGGTCCGCACCAGCGCCTCGCCCTCGACGCTCGCGTTGTCGTCGTCGGGGAGCGCCTCGTACTCACAGCGGAAGAAGGGATCGTCGGTCACGAAGCGCTGGATGCGCGCCCGCGACTTCCCCTCGACCAGCACCTTCACGGTGCCGTCGGGCAGCCGGAGCAGCTGGATGATGGTGCTGAGCGTGCCGACCTCGTAGATGTCGCGCTCGTTGGGCTCGTCCTGAGCCGCCTCGCGCTGAGCGCAGAGCAGGAGCTCGCGGTCACCCTCCATGGCGTGTTCGAGCGCCTCGATCGACTTCTGCCGACCAACGAAGAGCGGCACCACCATGTGCGGGAACACCACGATGTCCCGCAGCGGGAGCATCGGGAGTCCGTCCCCCGTCGTCTCCACGGGCTGGTCCGCGTCGTCGTCTCGAAAGATTCCCATGGTCCTCTCTTCATCCGGGGGGCCGGATCGGGCGCTCAGGAGGCTTCGGCTTCCTGCTTCAGCACTAGCAAGGGTTTGGTGCCCTGCTCGATTACTTCCTCGTTGATGACGCACTCTTCGACGTCGTCGCGCGAGGGGATGTCGTACATCAGGTCCAGCATCACGCTCTCGAGAATGGAACGCAGACCGCGCGCGCCCGACTTCCGGGCAATGGCCTGGCGCGCCACCGAGCGCAGCGCGCCGTCGGTGAAGCGCAAGCGCACTTCCTCGAACTCGAAGAGCTTCTGGTACTGCTTCACCAGCGCGTTCTTCGGCTGGGTCAGGATGTCGACCAGCGCCGCTTCCTCGAGCTCTGTGAGGGTCGCCACGACGGGGAGCCGGCCCACGAACTCAGGAATCAGCCCGAACTTGAGCAGGTCTTCCGCCTGCACCTGGCGTAGCCATTCACCCTGGGTGCGCTTCACCTGGCCCGGGATGTCGGCCCCGAAGCCCATGCCCTTCACGCCGACGCGCCGCTCGATGATCGTCTCGAGATCGACGAAGGCGCCGCCACAGATGAACAGGATGTTCGAGGTGTCGATCTGCAGGAACTCCTGCTGCGGATGCTTGCGGCCGCCCTTCGGCGGCACGCTCGCCATCGTGCCCTCGATGATCTTCAGGAGCGCCTGCTGCACGCCTTCACCGGACACGTCGCGCGTAATCGACGGGTTCTCGCTCTTGCGCGCGATCTTGTCGATCTCGTCGATGTAGATGATGCCGCGCTGAGCCCGCTCGACGTCGTAGTTCGCCGCCTGGAGCAGGTTCAAGATGATGTTCTCGACGTCCTCTCCGACGTAGCCCGCTTCGGTGAGCGTGGTGGCGTCGGCGATGGTGAAAGGCACATCGAGGATGCGCGCCAGGGTCTGGGCCAACAGCGTCTTGCCCGAGCCCGTCGGGCCGAGCAGGAGGATGTTGGCCTTCTGCAGCTCTACGTCCCCGACGAAAGTCTGGCTCTCGATCCGCCGGTAGTGGTTGTGGACCGCGACAGCGAGGATCTTCTTCGCGCTGTCCTGGCCGATCACGTACTCGTCGAGTGAGTCCTTGATCTCGCGAGGCTTCGGAACGCGCGACGTCGTCGGCGCCGCCTCTTCCTGGCCGTATTCCTCGGCGATGATGTCGTTACAGAGCTCGATGCACTCGTCGCAGATGTACACCGTGGGCCCGGCGATCAGCTTCTTGACCTCGCGTTGGCTCTTTCCGCAGAAAGAACACGAGAGGTTGGCGTCGTCGTCCCGCTTCTTCATTCCTTGGCGCCTCCGCCCGATCCGTTGCCGTCTGCTGCTCCGCTGCCGTTCGTGGCCGTCACCTCGCGTTCCTTGACGACCTTGTCGATCAACCCGTAGGCGAGAGACTCCTCGCCCGACATATAGTAGTCGCGCTCCGTATCCGCGGCGATTTGCGCGACCGGCTTGCCGGTATGGGAAGCGAGGATCTCGTTCATCCGTTCGCGCAGCTTCAGGATCTCGCGCGCGTGGATGTCGATGTCCGTCGCCTGGCCCTGCACGCCGCCCATCGGCTGATGGATCATCACCCGCGAGTTCGGCAGCGCCATGCGCTTCCCCGGTGCACCCGAGGCGAGCAGCCACGCGGCCATCGACGCCGCCTGACCGAGGCAGATCGTCGAGACGGCGGGCCGCACGTAATTCATCGTGTCGTAGATCGCCAACCCGGCGGTCACCGAGCCGCCGGGGGAATTGATGTAGAGCGAGATGTCCTTCTCCGGGTCGTCGGCTTCCAGGAACAGCAGCTGGGCGATGACCAGGTTCGAGATGTCGTCGTCGATGGCCTGTCCGAGAAACACGATCCGGTCGCGCAGGAGGCGCGAGTAGATGTCGAACGAACGCTCACCTCGCGCGCTCTGCTCGATCACCATCGGAATCAACGCCATGCTCGTCTTCGCTCCCTTTCTACGCTGCGTTTGCTGGGTTGGATCTGCGCCTGCGCTCGAAGGCCACGGCGCTTGGTCAGGGGCTGCCCCCGGATTGCGGGTCGCGGCACGCTCACCAGGAGCGCCACTCCCCCCCGTGCATCGGTCCTCTAGCCTCTCGAAGGTACCCCGCGAGGAAGACCGGACCACCCGGCTTGCGCACCCCCCCGGGAGGGAAGCGCGCCCTGCTTCGCGAAGCGCTCGGCTCTCTACCTTAGTTGCCCGCCAGCCGGGTTTTCGTCCTCACTCGCTGCCGAAATCACGCGAACTCGGACCGAAACCGAGGTCTCGCTCCGGGTTTTCTGCGCTTCGCACGCAACGCGCCCGCAGCCGCGACCCAGGTCTGGGATCGTCTCCGCTCCGGGACGCCGCGCGCCCGTGGCCCCATGCTTCGCTCGATTCGCTCGTCGCTCTGCTTTCACCACCGCACCGAGACGCCAGGGGGCTGATGACGCGCTGACTCGATGACGGTGCTGGCTGGGCCGGAGGAGGCCCGCGCCAGCTGGGATCCGCTCGAAAACCGGGGGAAGGGCCGTTTCGCGACGCGGTCGCGAGTGGCAGCCGATCTCCTAAGTATCCGAGACTTCTTCGACTTTAGCCGTGGCGGCCAGGAAATCAAGCGCCAGGTCACGGCGCAGATCCTCGCGCACCGAGGCATCGAGGAAATCGGCGCCGAACTGCTCGGCCATCTGTTCAGGGGAGGCGCCCTGTGAGGCCGCAAGCTGCTCGATTTGCTCGGCCACGGCGGCGTCGTCCACACTGAGGTCCTGATCCTCGGCGACCGCGTCGAGGAGCCACCGCTCGCGCACCTCGGTCTCGGCCGAAGGGCGCCATTCTTCACGCCAGCGGTCGATCTGGGCGCGCAGGGCCTCGTCGGGAACGCCCCCCTGCAGCTGCTGCACGGCCATGCGGAGCCGGCGGTCGAGCTGACCGTCGACGACGCCCGGGGGCACGTCGAAGCTGGCGCGCTCCACGAGCGACTCGACCACCGAGCGACGCAGTGCCTGGTTCGCCTGCTGATCCCGGCTCTCGGTGAGGTCCTGATGGATCTGGTCCCGCAGCGCGCCGAGCGTGTCGAACTCGCCCAGGTCCTTGGCGAACTCGTCGTCGAGAGCGGGCAGCTCCTTGCGCTTCACCGCCGCCACGTGCACCTGGAACTGGGCGTCCTTCCCCGCCAGCTCGGGCGCGCCGTACTCGTCGGGGAACTTCACGTTCACCTCGCGGTCGGCGCCGCTCACGGCTCCCACCAGCTGCTCTTCGAAGCCCGGGATGAAGCGGCCCGAACCGAGTTCGAGCTCGACGTCGCGTCCCGTGCCGCCTTCGAAGGCCTCGCCATCGATGCGTCCGACGAAGTCGACCGTCAGGAAGTGGCCGTTCTCGGCCTCGGTTCCCTCGGCCTCCTCGACCATCGCGGCGTTGCGTTCGCGGAGCTGCTCCAGCTCCTTCTCGACCTCGTCGTCGCCGACGAGAACGACCGGCCGCTTCCCCGGCAGCCCCTCGAGCTCGGGGAGTTCGATCGGCGGTCGGACCTCGACGAGCGCCACGTAGGTGAACGGCGCCCCCGACGTCGGCGGCTTCGCGTCCACGCTGGGCGTGGACACGGGCTCCAGGCCGGCCTCGGTCAGGGCGTCCGAGAGGGTTTCGTTGACGAGCGTCCGCTCGATGTCCTCGCCGAGCGCGCCCTCGTACATCCGCTCGAGCACCTTGCGCGGCACCTTCCCGGGCCGGAAACCCTTCACGCGCGCGGTCTTCGAGAGATCCTTGTAGGCGCGATCGAAGGCCTTCCGCACACGCTGCTCGGGCACGGTCACCTCGAGTCGCTGGAGGGTCGGGCTCTCTTCGCTGGCGACGACGTCGATCTTCTTGGCTTGGGCGGTCATGCAATCGGCCTCGAACCGCGCGGGCGGTCGTTCGGGTGGATCTGGGAGAGTGCGCGGGGGGACTGGGACGGTGCGCGGGGGCAGTGGCGCCAGAGCGGGAGTGGGTCGGCGGCAGAACCGGCGGCTCGCCCGTGCCCGACCCCGCTGCGGTGCCGGGGACAGGATTCGAACCTGCACGCCCTTTCGGACGGTGGCTTCTAAGGCCACCGCGTCTACCGATTCCGCCACCCCGGCGCGAAGTGCGAAGATGGCGCCCTGGGCGGGCCACGGCAAGCGGCTGGACCGTGCCAGAGCCGGCCCGGGCGGAACCGACGCGCGGCTCGCGCATCCCAGGAGCCGAGGAGAATCCCGATGCACCCTGCCCGTCCGAGCCCCGGCTCGACCCTTTCCCGGCCCTGGCTCGCGCTCCTGGGCGCCGCGCTGGCCGGCCTGGCCGCCTCCAGCCTGCTCGGGGCGGCTCCCGCCGATGCCGGCGACGCCCCGCGTGAACTCGGGCGCGTCGACTGGAACCGCGACTTCGAAGCCGGGATCGCCCAGGCCCAGCAGACCGAACGCCCGGTCTTCCTGTTGTTCCAGGAAGTCCCAGGCTGCTCCACCTGCGTGAACTTCGGCGAGGGGGCCCTCTCCCACGCGCTGATGGTGGAGGCGATCGAAACGGCCTTCGTGCCGGTGGCCGTCTTCAACAACAAGGGAGGCGAGGACGCGGCCGTGCTGCGTCGCTACCGCGAGCCCTCCTGGAACAACCCGGTCGTGCGCTTCGTGGATGCGAGCGGAGCCGACCTGATCCCGCGGCGTGACGGCGTCTATCACACGAGCAAGCTCGCGCCCCGCATGCGCGCTGCACTGGCCGCGGCGAACCGTCCCGTGCCGGCCTACCTCGATTGGCTGATCGAGGAACACGAACTGGCTCCCACCGCACAGGCGACCTTCGTGACCCACTGTTTCTGGGAAGGCGAAGTCTGCTTCGGCAGCGATCCGGCCGTGCGCAAGACGCGTGCGAGCTGGCACCAGGGACGGGAGGTCGTCGAGGTCTGGTTCGATCCCGCGCAGACGACGTACGAAGCGCTCGTCGAGCGGGCGAAGGCACGCGGTTGCGCCGACGCGGTCGTCAGCCTCGACGCCAGCCAGGAGCGGATCGCGCGTGGCATCTTTGGCAACGACGTGCTGGCGGCGCGCGGGCGCCCGAGAAAGGCGCCCGAGAAGGACCAGAAGCGCCACCTCCGCGCGTCGAAGCTGCGCGGGCTGGAACTCACCGCGTTGCAGGCGACCCGCGTCAACGCGGCGCTGGCCGACCGCCAGGACCCGAGGCCCTGGTTGTCCCCCCGCCAGCGCGCCCAGGTGGGGCTCTAGCGCACCCGGTGCGCGGCATGCGCCGGGTTGCCGCGTTCGGTGCGATCTGCACCTTCGCGCTGGGTGTGGGCGCTGGGGTTCGCGCGAACGCGACGACCGCGCCGGAGCAAGCGGCCGAGACTCCGCTCTTCTTCACCCTGCTCAAACCCTCCCCCGGTCTCGCGTGGAAGACGCTCCGGGAGATCGATGCGGGTTGGCAGCCGCACTACCCGCCCATGCTGATCGAAGTCGCGCGCTTCAGCCCCCATCGCAAGCGGATCTTGAAGCTGCTGGAGCAGCGGGCCGACGCCGAGCGCGAGGACGGCGAAGACGCCGCGTTCGAGAACGCCGACGCCATCGCATTCGAGGACGCGGAAGACGCGTTTCGCTGGGTGTGGTCCCGGCCCGAGGCGCGGCACCCGGGCTATGCGGCGTTCAAGAGCGCCCTGTACACCGCGATCGATCCGCGCTTCGGCGGCTACTTCGACGACGCGCACGAGACCGCGCGAATCCGTCTCGACGAGGTCCGTTGGGGCGGCGTCAAGCGGGATGGCATCGTGCCCCTGGTGAATCCACCGCTGCTCCGGGTGGAGCAGGCGGGCTACCTCGATGACGGCGACGTCGTCTTCGCGGCGGTGGTGGCCGGGGAAGCCCGCGCCTACCCGAAACGCGTGCTCGGCTGGCACGAGCTCGTGCGCGATCGCATCGGGGACGTCGACGTCACCGGCGTCTACTGCACGCTGTGCGGGAGCATGGTCCTCTACCGATCGCCGAGCGGCGAACCGCACCCCGAGCTGGGAACCAGCGGGTTTCTGTACCGCTCGAACAAGCTCATGGTGGATGCGGCGACGGACTCGCTCTGGTCGACCCTGCGCGGCGAACCGGTCATCGGTCCGCTGGCTGGAAGCGGAGTTCGCCTCGAGCCCCTGCCCGTGGTGACGACGACCTGGGGCGCCTGGCACCGAGCGCACCCGGAGACCCGCGTCCTCTCCCATCGCACGCGGCAACGCCACGACTATTCGGAAGGCGCCGCCTACCGCGAGTACTTCGCGACCGACGAGCTGATGTTTGCGGTTCCCGCGTCAGACCCGCGCCTGGCGAACAAGGACGAAGTCCTGGCGCTTCGCTTCGGCACGGGGCCACCCACCGCGTTGGCCGTCGAGATGCTGCGGCAGCGGCCCGTCTACGCGGGCCAACACGGGGGCGTCGACTTCGTGGTGGTGACCGACGCAGCCGGTGCCCACCGCGTGTACGCCGCACCGCCTTCACCACTCACGAACCGCGACGGAGATGCGTGGCTCGGCGCCGACGGGCAGCGTTGGCAAGCGCACGAACATGCCCTCATCGGGAGTGAGGGCACGGAGCTCACGCGCCTGCCCGCGCACCGCGCCTTCTGGTTCGGCTGGCGCGCCGCCCACCCCGACACCCGACTGGTCAAAGCCCCCTGACTCCCCGATTCCCGCGCCCATCGCGGCTTGCGCGCGCGGCTCCGAGCCCACAAGCTCCGCCGCCATGGAAGCCGAGGTCCAGGGCGCCCCGCTGCACACGCGTTCGCTCGGCGTCGCGCTGCGCCGGGCCGAGGACGGTGACGTCGACGCCTTCGCCACGATCTCCGACGTGCGCAAGCGCGGGCTCGTCGCGATGCCGGGCGAACTCCAGACCAGCGGCGTGATCCACGACATGCGCATCCACGCGAGGCTGGCCGAAACGCCGGCGATCGTGCGCGAGATGCGATCGGAGCAGCTGCGGGTCGTGTTCGAACCCGGCCCTGCCACCGGGGGCGAGTGCTGCCGAGACCCAGCGGACCGGATCGGAGCCCTCGCTGACACCCCGCTCGACGCGGCCCATCGCGCGCTCGGCGATGCGATCGGCGGCCCGCGCGGCTGCTCGCACGTGCTCACTCTGGGGCAGCTCCTGGTTTCCGGCGCGCAGCAGGCATTTCGCTTCCCCCAGGAGACCGAAGGGCGACGTTTCCAACCCGGCGACCGCTTCTTCGTGCGCAATCTGATGATCGATGGCTTCGTTCGCGACGGGCAGCTGCAGCTGACCCTTCTGCTCGACGACATCCACGCCGCGCCCACCGAAGACCGCGTGCTCACCAACCCCATGCAACGTCTGGGTCGCCGACACGAAGTTCGGGCGCGTGTCGAGATCGACGGGGAGCGCCTTCAGCTCACCGGAGTCGCCGCGGCGGAACGTGTGCACGAAGGTGGGAAGCCCGCGGGCCCCTGGCAGTCACGCGATGACGACCTCGCGTCTCTCGCCGGCGCACCGGCGCTCGGCGGCATGGCGGGCCGCCTCTTCAAGCTGCTCGGCGAGGGCACCGAAGACGCACCGCTGCTCGACACGTTGCTGAACCTCGCGCCGGCGGTCATCCAGGTGATGCCCGCCTGGATGTACGACCGGCAGGACCAGGCCCCGGACGCATCCCAGCGCGACGCCGAAGAAGCCGGCGCCCGCATGACGACGAACGCCATGACCGGCGCCTGCTACATGTGGCGCGCCGACGGGTTCCTCGGGCGCAAGGGCTAGCCGCTTCAGTTGCCAGGCTGCAGCGGTTGCACCTCGGCCCAGTCACCGTCGAGCGAGCTCGGGTCGAAGCTCGGGTCGCTCGACTGGTAGAAGTTGCCGAGCCCGTCCGTGAACGTGCGGTCGTAGTGGGCGTCGAGCTGCACCTGGCCGCCCGTGTCGGGGTCGTGGAAGGTGTCGGTGTCCCGGATGTGATCGACGAACTGGTCGTGGGCGCTGTAGTCCTGCCGTAGGTTCTGATTCATCCAGGCCTGGTGCTGCGCGTCGTTGGCGTTCGACTGGGCGCGCACGCCTGCCATGTAGTTGTCGAACTGGGCCTGATTGTTCGCCATGCGCTGCTGATGCGCGTTGAACCGGGCCTGGTTGTTCGCCATGCGCTGCTGGTGCTGTGCCCAGGAGTTCGCCATCGCCTGTTGCTGGAGGCGCTGTGCAGCGGCCTCGAAGGCTGGATTCATCTGCTGACTCGCGCTGATGCGCAGCGAGGTCGCCACCGCCTGCTCGAGCAGCGGCGGCGGGCTCACGACCACGCTGGCGGCGAGGACCCCCGCCTGCGGATTCTCGGGCAGCATCGAGTGGATCACGAACACGCGGCCCGCGTAGCGCGTTGGGCCGCGCATCGCGGTGAGATCGGTCTCCAGCGCCTGGGCGTTCTGTTCGCGCATCGCCTTCTGCACGCTCGGCAGCTGGGCCAGGGCCGGGCTGGGACGCAGCGCACCGAGGGACACGGATTCCAGCGCCCCCTGCAACGAGGTCATCACGGTCTGGCGCCAGAGCGGCTCGAAGGCCGTGCCCGTGAAGTTCGTGTAGGACCCAGGTGCGGACGAGCGCCACAGCTCGCCCTGGGGTCCGATCACGTCGAGATGAAAGCGGGCGACGCCCCCGGTGTTCGGATCGGTCGCGATGTCCTGCTGGGCGCGCCAGCCCGGGGGCAGTTGCATCCGCGCGCGCGGCATCTGCAGGCCGTGGTCGTAGAGGATCAGCTCGGTCGCGCTGCCGGCTCCGCGCGCTTGCGTGTCCGGGGCCACCGGAGCCGACACGTCGGAGAAGTCGGTGACTTCGGGCGTGTCATCGCCGCAACCCAGCCACGCCACCACCGCGAGACACGCGACCCCGACGCTTCGCCAACGCGTTCCTGCCATCACCACGTCCGCACCTCCACTGATGGTTCCAGCCTACGCAAATTTTCGGGCGCTCGATACGAACGGGGCATGCCACCGCCGCTCTTTTGTGTCAGGTTGCGCCCGAGCGAGCCGGGATGGGGGACGCAATGAAACGGTGTTTGGGAACGGTGGCACTGCGCATCGGTGCGGTTGCCTGGATCGCGCTTTGGACGGCCTGCGGATCCGAACGGCCCGCGGAAGCACCTGCCGCTTCCGAATGGCCGCCGCCGCCCGGGGCTGGCGCCTCGCCCCCGCCGGCCGCCGCGAGTCCGTCCGGGGACCCGGTGGGTGGCGACTGGCCGCCCCCTCCGGGTGCTGCGCCCACTGGGGGCCCGCCGCCGGCGGCGTCCGCTCCGGGCACGGCGGCAGCGCCGGGTGCGCCCCCGCCCGCAGCCACCGCACCCGATCCCTTCAGTGGTCGCTTCGCCACGCAATACGACGGCGCCCTCTACACGCTGGAGCTGAAGCGCACGCCCAGCGGCTACAGCGGCGTGGTCGTGCTCGCTGGCGAGCGGTACCCGATCTCGGGAAACCAGCGCGGAGACCGATTGGTGGGCCGCTTCCGCGACCCGGACGGCAGCGAGTACGGATACGCAGGGCGCCGCGAAGGGCGTCGTTTCGTCTTCGAAACCGAGGACGGGGAAACCATCGTCTTCGAGCAGATCGGAGGCTGACGCAGCCCTCCCGTCCGGCGCCTCGACCGAACCCGCGCCCCGATCCGCCCCGCCATTGCGCAGACAGAGGGCGACCGGCCAGATCGCGATCGACACTTTCCAGTGTGCGCCGGGGGCCGTGCTCGGTCTCTGCGTGAACCCCTGAGTCGTCCAGCCCTTCCGGATCGTCTAGCCAGCTGGACCTTCAGGAACACCGAATCGTCGGGAAGCGCGTTACCAGGCGGCACACCCCCTACTTGAGTCCCGCAGGGTTCCGGGCGTAGGATGGTCGCGTCGAAGCACGCGGGAGGTCCCCGCGCGCCGCGACACCCTTTGGGAAGAGGGACTGCTCAATGTCTGTCTTGCATCTGCGCGACCGGACCCGTTCCGGATCGCACTTTGCGCTGCTGTCGATGCTGCTTTGGTTAGGCATGGCAACCAGCGCCCAGGCCGCCCCCGTGGCGGCCTTCGACGTGTCGCTCACGGGAACGATTGCGGGGCTCGCCTCCGGAACCGTGACCGGGACGGGTGGAACCGCCGTCCTCGACGACACCGGCACGCTCACGATGAACATCCAGATCGATTCGGTCACCGTGTTCAGTGACAACACGACGACCAGCTCGATCCTGCTCAGCGGCAGTCTCGCGGGAGACACGCTGACGGTCACGTCGGCCGACAACACGGTGTTGTCGTGCGTGAACAACTCGCCCATCGATGGGTGCTCGTTCATCAGCCCGACGTTCCCTGCGGCGCCGAACCCGTTCGAGACTTTCCCTGGAAGCATCGTGTTCGATCTCGTCCTGGGAAACGACACGACGTTCTCGACGACCGAAGTCGGGACGTCGGCGACCGTGGTCTACAACTGGACGCTCACCGCCGTGCCCGAGCCGGGCACCGCGCTGCTGCTGTCGCTCGGCCTGGGAGCGATGGCGGTGGCCCGGCGGAGAACCGCCTAGCCAGAGCGGATCCGTGGCGCCGGGGTGTGGTTCTCCCCGGCGTCCACGGAGCCGGGATGCCGCGCCGATTTTCGCGTCTCGACGAGCCGACCTCCGGTCGGATCGCAGCGGGCGATGCGTAGCGCGTCGGATTCGATCCCGCGCCTGCCCGAGATCACCGATCCGCGGAAACGCCGGCGCGCGCCCGCGACGCGAACGTCGCCCCCGTGAGCAGCAGCAATCCGAGCAGCACCGGTGCCACGCTCGGACCGGTCCGCAGCGGGGGAATGCAGGCAAGTCCGACGGGACTGCCGCTCACCGCCTCCTGCAGTGGGTTCGACACCAGCGGACAGTTGTCGCAGGCGTCGCCGATGCCGTCCCCGTCGCCGTCCACCTGGTCGAGGCACGCCGCGTACGTGCGCGTCACCGTGCGACGCGGACCCGGTGGCGTGTTGGCGAGCACCACCGTGATCAGCTCCCCGTCTGGGCCGACCTCGACGTCCTCGATCCCGAAGACGCTCGTCACGCCGAGGGGCGCCTCGAAATCGTGGAACTCCCCCGTGTAGAAGGCGTAGTCGAGCAGGCCCGCGGCGGTGCGAAACATCACGCCGGTAGCCGTACCGGGGTCGTCCACCTCCGCCACGAACGCCACCTCACCGGAGTCATTGATAGAGATGTTTCTCAGCCTACCGAGCAGATCTCCCGCCGGTCGTCCGGGGGCCTGCGTCACGTTGCGCTCCGCGACGAGCGCGTACGTGCCACTCGCATCGACGGTCCACAGCTGATCGGCCAGTCCCGAATCGCTGACGAGGACTACGACATCGCCAGAGGTCGGCGCAATCGCCACCTCCCGAATGTTCGAGTCCGCGAATGAGACGCCCGGCATCCCGGGAACCGGCGCTTCGGTCGCGGCGATGAGACGCGTAGCTCCCGCCGAATCGTAGACCCAGACGGCACGCGATCCGCTGGGGCTCAGCCCTCCTGAGATCCGAAACGTGCCGGCAGGGGAATCGAAGTCGGTCCAGGCGGCATTGAAGATCGAGCCCACTTCGGAGATCTGCGCGGTCTCTCCGGGCGTCCCGACGGGGGTCCGGCCGTCGAGGATCACGGTGTTGCCCCCGCTGGCAAGCACGGCCTCCCCAACTGTGGCGCCGCCCGAGTCGAGCAGCGTCGCGGTGAACACGGCACCGAGAGTCGGGTGCATGCGACCCAGCTTCAGGCTTCCGTAGAAGGTCCCCGGGAGCGCGGGAACCGGATCGCCCTCGCGCACGACGATCACGACACCCCCCGCGAGCGTGGTTTCGTAGAGAACCTCGTCGTTCGCGTCGGTGATACCGGATACCCCGTGCAAGAGCTCCACTTCGAAGGCGGCACGGCCATCGGGCCCAGGGGGACCACCGATCCTCAAGAAGTCCACGAACTCGCTGCTTCCCAGGCTCGGCGCGAGAAATCCCTCGCGCGCGGCGATGAAGTACGCACCGCTGCCATCGGGTGCGATCACGATCTGGTCGTCGTACATCGTGGCCCCGGGAACTCCGGAGACGACCACGAACTGATTCGCGTCGTTGAGCGGCATCCCGGCATAGGGAACGGGCTGCCCTGGCAACCCGGGGATCGGGTCGCCCCGTCGCCACAGGAGCGTGCTCGGGTGCTCGACCATCGCGTCGCCGTTCTCCAACGGGATCACACCCGTTCCGCTCAACGCCGCCCGGATTCGAATTTCCCCGGCCGGCCCTACCCGATCAATCGTGCTGGTTCCGAAGTTCACCAGGTCGATCCCCGGCAACGAAGGCGCCGGCTCCGGATCGAGCATCAACCGCTCGATCGTCACCGGCTGAAAGGCCAGGACGGGAGTTGCGAAGAGCAGCGAGAACGCCAACGACCACGAAAACAAGAGAGAGGATGACTTCATGAGGGTCCCTCCAACGTAGGGTCGAGCCATCTCGGCACGGGCGCGAACCGCGCCTGGCGCATCGTACCCCGCCGCGCGCGGAGGGGGTGCGACGAAACCTCGACGTCGCCGGGGGGCTTGGCCACCGAAGCTCCCGGCGGCGGCGTCACCCGGTCACGACGGCGCCTTCGCGTCGCCTCATGGTGCGGGTGGTGAGCGCGCGGGGGCTCGAACCCCGGACCTAGGGATTAAGAGTCCCTTGCTCTACCAACTGAGCTACGCGCCCGGGCCGACCTTAGGATCCGCAGCCAGGCGGTGCAAGGCCATCAACGCGACTCGGGGCGCCCGTAACCACCGCCACCCGGCGTCTCGATGCGCAACACGTCGCCCGCCTCGAGGCGAAACGATGCGCGGTGACCCACGCGCTCCGAACCACCACCGGCGCGCACCACCCCGTTCTCCCCGGCGGCACCCGGCGCCCCACCGGCCATCCCGTAGGGACGGGTCTCGCGACGCTGCGTCAGCAAAGAAACCTCCACCGGGGCGAGGAAGCAGAACGCGCGCACCAGCCCGTCGCCCCCGCGGTGCTCTCCCATGCCTCCCGACCCGGCGCGCAGGGAAAAGCGCTCCAGGCGAACCGGGTAGCGGACCTCGAGGATCTCGGGATCGGTGATGCGGGTGTTGGTCATGTGGGTGTGCACCCCGGACGCACCATCGAACGTCGCTCCCGCGCCCGAGCCGCCGCCGATCGTCTCGTAGTAGCTGAACTGGGCGTTGCCGAAGGTCACGTTGTTCATCGTGCCCTGGCTCGCCGCGACCCGACCCAACGCACCGAGCAGCACGTCGACCACCCGCTGGGAGGTCTCGACGTTGCCCCCGACCACCGCAGCGCCGGCGGGCGGATCGAGGAGCGAGCCCGGCGGCACCACCACCTCGACCGGCGCCAGGCAGCCTCCGTTCAGTGGAATCCGCTCGGCCACGAGCGTCCGCAGCACGTAGAGCACCGCCGCCTGCACCACCGCAGGCGGGGCGTTCAGGTTGCCGGGAACCGCCGCTCCCGTCCCGGTGAAGGAGATGCGCATGCGATCTCCCGCGATCTCGAGCTCGGCCACGACCGGCGTGCCGTCGTCCAGGGAGTCGCGGAAACGGTGCACCCCGTCCGGGAGTGCGGCGATCTCGCGCGCCACCTTGCCGGCCGCGGCGTCCTGAAGCTGACCCAGGGTGATGGCGATCGGCGTCGCGCCCTGCTCCGCGACCCAGGCCTCGAGCAGGCGCTCGCCCGTGCGATTCGCGGCCACCATCGCGGATAGCTCCGCGATGTTCTGGTCCGGGTGCCTCGCCGGGTAGCGGCCGCGTGCGAGCGCCTCGCGCGCCCGCGCTTCCTGAAACACGCCGTCTTCCACGATCCGGAACGGCGTCAAGACGACGCCCTCCTCCTCGAGGGTCGTGGAATCCGAGGGCATCGACCCGGGCTGGCTGCCCCCGATGTCCGCGTGGTGGCCTCGGCTCGCAACGAAGAAGCGCGGCGCCTCACCCCCGGCGAACACCGGAGAGACGACGGTCACGTCCGGCAGGTGGGAGCCACCGGACCAGGGATCGTTCGTCACGACGACATCGCCTGCCGCGAGCTCCGGGAAACGCGCGCGCACGACGCGCACCGTCTCCGACATCGCGCCGAGATGCACCGGAATGTGGGGCGCGTTCGCGACCAGGCCGCCCTCGGCATCGAAGACGGCACACGAGTAGTCGAGGCGCTCTTTGATGTTCGTCGACACCGCGGTGTTGCGGAGCACGGCACCCATCTGTTCCGCGACCGACATACAGCGGTTGCCGAACACTTCGAGCCGGACGGGGTCGACCTCGTCGAGCGCGGTCTCGACCCGCGCGATCGAGCCGGCTTCGTCGTGCAGGTGCAGCACGCCTTCGGCGTCGACACGGAGCCGGAACCCGGGATCGAGCACGACGCTTCCCGTCGCTTCGAGGACCAGCGCCGGCCCTTCGAGCGTGGCGCCCACCGCCAGGTCCTCGCGGGCGTATAGCGGCGCGCGCACGCGGCCCACCTCGGGAAACCAGACGTCCTCGTGACGCAGCGGAGCCGGTGCCGCCGGCGCGCCCTCGGGCGCCAGGGTCGGAGCGCTGGCGCCCGGAGCGAACACCCGCACCCGGAGCGTGACCACCTCGATCGCGAGCTCCGGCCGCACGTAGCCGAAGCGCGCCTGGTGCTCGCGGTGGAAGGCCGCGGTCCAATCGCCATCCTCGGGTGCCAGGACCGAGAGCGGCGTCTCGGTGCCGACATGGCGCAGGTCGAGCCGCCATTCGGCGCGCAGCGTTTCGGGCGCGCAGCCCTCCGCTTCGAGCGCCATCCGCCCCTCGTGCTCGAGGGTTTCGCGGGAGGCGAGCAGCTCGGCCGAGACCGACGCGCCGAGCGCGACGCCGCGCGCATCGCGCTGCCCGTCCCAGCTGACCTCGGCGAGACCGATCCCGTAGGCCGAGAGAATCCCGGCGAGCGGGTGCAGCAGGATGTCACGCATGCCCAGCGAACGCGCGATCGCGCAGACGTGCTGTCCGCCGGCCCCACCGAACCCGACGAGGGCGCACGCCCGAGGATCGACTCCCCGATCGACCGAGACCTGGGCAATCGCCTCGGCCATGGCCGCGTTCGCGACCGCGACGAAGCCCGCGGCGGCGGCGTCCGGGCTGCGCCTCAAGCCGGCCGCTGCGAGCGTGTCACAGAGCGCTGCGAGGGCCCGATCGACCCGCGCGCGGTCGAGGGGGACCGGGAAGCGATCGGGCTGCAGGCGTCCCAGGGCGAGATTGAGGTCGGTGATCGCGAGTTCGTGCGCCTCGGGGTCGCCATAACAGAGCGGACCCGGCGAGGCGCCGGCGCTCTCGGGCCCGACGGTGAAGCGAAAGCCGTCGAAGCGGCACAGGGATCCACCCCCCGCGGCCACCGTGTGGATCCGCAGCATCGGTGCCTTCACCCGCACACCGCCGACCACGCTCTCGAAGTGACGCGGTAGGGAGCCCGGCGTCAGTAGCGAGACGTCGGTGGACGTCCCGCCCATGTCGAATCCGATCGCGCGCTGGAAGCCAGCAGCGGCCGCGACGGCAGTGGCGCCGACCACTCCCCCCGCCGGCCCGGAAAGCAACGCGTTCGGCCCGCGGAACCGGGCGGCGTCGGTGAGCCCGCCGCTCGACTGCATGAACCGCAGCGGGGCCTCGGGCAGCGCGCGCGAGAGCTCAGCGGCATGCCCTTGCAAGAGCGGTGTCAGGTAGGCGTCGGCCGTGGTCGTCTCGGCGCGCGCGAGCAGGCCCACCTCGTGGGCGATCTGGTGGGACACCGAGACCTGCTGGAATCCGGCCTCGCGCGCGAGCTCGGCCACTTCGGCTTCGAGTGCCGGGTTCTGGGTGGCGTGGATCAGGGCGACCGCGGCCGCCTCGCTTCCCGCGCGACGTGCGGCGTTCAGCATCGCCGCGAGCGCGTCTCGATCCAGCGTCACCAGGGTGGCGCCGTCGGCCGCGTGGCGCGCCTCCACTTCGATCGCCGACTCGGGCAAAGGCACCGGCTTGCGGATGTCGAGATCGAAGAGCTCGGGCCGCTCCTGGGTACCGATCGCCAGCAGATCGCCGAAGCCCGCGTTGGTCACGAACACCGTGGGCACCCCGCTGCGCTCGAGCAGCGCGTTGGTGGCGACCGTGGTGCCGAGGGCGATGCGCAGGGAGGTGCCCCGAAGCGGCGCGCCCGCGCGCTCCAGGATGCGGCGGATGCCCTCCAGCGGCGCCTCGTCCGACGAGAGCAATTTCTCTGTATGAGCAGTGCCTTGTGGATCGATCGCGATGCAGTCGGTGAAGGTTCCGCCCCGGTCGATCCAGAACGACCAGCTCACCCGCGCCTCCGGCCCAGCCGGCGTCCGATCCCGGCGAGCGCTTCCCGCTGCGCGTCATCGCCGACCGCCCAGAGCGCCGGGAGCGCCACGGCGGCGAAGACCGCACCCCCGGCAGCGCCCTGCATCAGCGCGCCCAGGGTGCCCTCGCCGCCCAGCGGCGGAATCCAGGCCGTCACCGCACCGGCCAACGTGGCCACCCCGAGGGCTCGCGCCGCGCTGGCGAAGAAGGGACCGAGCGGCGGGCCGCCGTGCACGCGTCGCAAGAGACCCAGCATCGCGAGGGCGTTGGCGCTGATCCCGAGCACGCCGGCCCACGCGAGCCCCACCGCGCCGAAGCGCTGGCCCAGGCCGTAGTAGAGACCCGCCGCCGCCACCGCGATCGCCGTCCCGAGCCACATGGGGCGCCAGGTGTCGCCGCGGGCGTAGAAGCCGCGCACCCCGATCTGCTGGGCGATCCAGGCGGGCACGCCCAGGGCGAAGACCTGGAGGAGCAGGGTCACCCGCTTCGCCGCGGCCGCATCGAAGGCACCGCCCTCGTAGACGAAGGCGACGAGCGGCTCGGCGAGCGCGAAGGTGGCGGCACCGCCGAGGCACGCGAGGGTCACGCCGGCGCGCAGCGTGCCCAGCAAGAGCGCGTCGAGTTCGGTGTGCCGGCCTTCTGCGTGCAGTCGCGACAGCGCGGGCATCGCGGCGGTCGCGATCGCCTGCCCCACGACGGCCACGGGCAGGAGCATCAAGCGCCGCGCCAGCGACAGCGCCGCCACGCTGCCGGTCACCAGCAGACCGCCGAACCACTTGTCGTACCACTCGTCGACGGTCAGCAGGGTCACGCCCAACATCAGCGGCAAGGCCATCTTTAGATAGCGATGCAGTGCGGGGTCACGCAGAGCGAAACGCAGTCCGAGTGAGAGCACCGGGACGCGCCGCGCCTCCCAGATCGCGAGCCCGAACGGGCCGAGGACGGCGCCGACGAGCGCCCCCCAGGCGAACCCCTCCGCACCGAACTGGGCGCCGAAGAAGACGCCGCCCACGATGATCGCGGCGTTGTAGACGAGGGGCGCGAGCGACTGGGCGACGAAGCGATCGTGGGACATGAGCGCCCCTTTGATCACGCCGCCGGCGATGAAGAAGATCTGGGCGGGCAGCAGGATGCGCGTGAGCCGCACGGTGAGCGCGGTCTGCTCGGGCCCGAAGCGCGGAAACTGCAGGGCGACCAGCGCCTCCGCCGCGAGAAAGAGCACCACCGTGGCGAGCGTGGCGAGCCCCGCGGAGACCCCGAGCACGTTCGCGAAGAAGAGCTGAGCGACCGCCTGCCCCTCGCGTTCACGGAGCTGGGTGTAGAGTGGGATGAAGGCCAGCGAGAGGGCGCCGCCTGCCAGGAAGTAGTTCAGCAGGTCGGGGAGCATGAAGGCGGCGTAGTAGGCGTCGGCCTCGGCGCTGACGCCCAGCACCCGCGCGAGCACGGCCTCGCGCACGAACCCCAGCAATCGCGAGAGCGCGACGCTCGCCGAGAGCGCCAGCGCGATCCAACCGATCCGCCGCGCCGTGCCGCCGCTCCCGTCCCCCGTTCCCGCCATCGCGCCGAGTATGGCCCAGGCCACGCGCCGGAGCGCGACGCGGCGCGCTCAGCGCGGATTCGGCTCCCGCCACAGCCGTCCGTCGAAGCTCTCGACCACGACGTCGTCGCCCTCCCGGCCCTTCCAGTATGGGTGGGCCAGGGGGACCTTCCCATACGGGGTGTCGAGGACGTACTGCGGGATCGCGAAGCCGCTGGTGCGGCCGCGAAGCTGACGGAAGAGCTCGATGCCCTCCTCGACCGGCACCCGGAAATGGGCGGTGCCCTCGAGGAGCTGGGCCTGGTAGCAGTAGTAGGGCCGCACGCGAAGCCGCACGAGGGACTCGCAAAGCGTCTTCATCGTGGCCGCGTCGTCGTTGATCCCGCGAAGCAGCACGCTCTGATTGCCCACCGGGATGCCCGCATCGACCAGGCGCGTCACCGCCTCTTCGGCTTCGGGCGTCAGCTCCTTTGGATGGTTGAAGTGGGTGTTCAACCAGAGCGGGTGAAACCCTCGCAACATCTCGCAAAGCTCGGGCGTCACGCGAAACGGGAGAGTGACCGGGAGGCGGGTGCCCAGGCGCACCACCTCGACGTGGGGGATCGCGCGCAGCGCCTCGAGCAACCAGGCCAAGCGGTCGTCCGAGAACACCAGCGGATCCCCCCCGGTGAGCAGCACGTCGCGGATCTCGGGTGTGGCGCGAATCCAGTCGAGGCCCTCCTCGAGCTCCCGCTTCTTCATGCTCCAATCGGGCTCGCCCACCATGCGCTTGCGCAGGCAGAAGCGGCAGTAGAGCGCGCACTCGTTGTTCACGCAGAAGGCGATCCGATCGGGGTACACCCGGATCACGTTCTTCACCGGCGAGTGGGCGACTTCGTCCAGGGGGTCGGCGAGACCGGCCGAGTCGTCGAGCTCTGCGGTGTGCGGTACGACCTGACGCCGGATCGGGCAGTCCGGGTCGGCCGGATCCATGAGCCCGGCGTAGTACGGCGTGATCACGAAATGAAAGCGCGACGCCAGACGGACGATGCCCTCGCGCTCCTCGGGCGTCGGGTCCAGGAAGTCGGCGAGCGAGGTCGCGTCGCGGATGCGGTGCTGCATCTGCCAGGTCCAGTCGGACCAGCGCGGGTGGCTCGGGTGGGGCGTTTCGCCGGACATGGTGCGCTCAGCTTCCCAGCCGGAGGCGCACGAGGGCTTCACCGAAGACATCGGCGAGGAGGTCGGCGGCAGGGCGCCCTTCGAGCTCTGCCAGGATCCCGAAGGACCCATCCGGGGCGAAGGTCGGCAGGGGGTTGATCTCCAGGAAGACAGGATCTCCTTGCGCATCGAGGCGGAAGTCCGCGCGCGCAAAGTCGAGACACTCGAGTGCATCGAAGGCCTGAACCGCGAGCCTGGCCAGCAGCGCCTCGAGATCGGCGTCGAGGCTTCCCGGGGTCACACCCTGCCAACCGGATCCGGGCGCCGGGTGACGCTCGACTGCGTGGAGGCCGATCCGCGTGGCGTCTTCGAGTGCCCGCTGCAGGACCGGGAGCGCCCGCGCCGGTCGGTGCCCCACCACCGTCACCGTGTACTCGGGCCCGGAAACGAAGCCTTCGACGAGCGCCGGCTGGGCGTAGTCGCGGGCGATCCGCGTCACCTGGTCGCGGAGCGCCGCGGCATCTTCCACGCGGGAGGCCGGACCGATCCCCTTCGCCGTACCTTCCCACCGAGGCTTCACGAAGAGCGGGTAAACCGCTGAATTCGAAACGACTTCGACATCTGCTTCCGACACCACGCGCGGATCTGGCACCGGGACACCTGCCGCGGCGACGCGCGCATGGGTCCACGCCTTGTCGAGGCTCGTCGAGAGGGTCAGGCCATCGCTCCCGAGGAACGGAATGCCGGCCATCTCGAGCAGGGTGGGCGCCCAGGCCTCGCGGTTGCGACTGCCGTAGCCCTCGGCGATCGACAGGGCGACGTCGACCGGCGGGGCTTCGCCCTTGCCGAGCGCGCCGAGGAGCGCGTGGGGGTTTCCGAGCCGGACGGGCTGATGGCCGAGTCGGGTGATCGCCTCTTCGAGCAAGGCCACGGTTTCTTCCGGCTCGTACTCCACGTCGGCGTCGGGAGGGCCCCCCGCGTGAGCGGGAAGCGTCCCGAGCAGGTCGAAGACGAGGCCGAAGCGCAGCGGTTCCACGGACCGCAGCATAGTCGGCCCGGAGGCGCGCGAGCAGCCGCGCGCGCTTCTCGCCACGCGGGCGGGGGCGCTACCGTCCGCGCGTGATGTCGCGGGCCCGCACGGACGCCCTCCCCGCACGCACCTGGCTTGCCTGGGGCGGCTGGGCGCTGTGGACGGCGGTCGCCCTCGTACTCGGTGGCGACCGGTTCGACGCGGGCTCGACGTCCCGCCTCCTCGTTGGCTTTGTCGAGTGGTGGTTCCCCGAAGCCGGCGCGGCCGAGATCGCTCGCTACGCCGGCATCGTCCGCAAGCTCGCCCACCCGGGCGTCTACGGCGTCCACGCCGCACTCGGCTTCTGGGCCCTCTTCGCGAGCCGCGTCCCGTCGGCGGGGCGCGCCGCATTGTGGGCGACCGGCGCGGCGCTCGGCGTCGCGATCCTCGACGAGACGCGTCAGGCGACCCTCGCGACTCGCACGGGCGCCGCGGGCGACGTGGTGCTCGACACGCTGGGCGCGGCGGCGGTGAGCTTCGCGCTCTGGCGCTGGCAGCGCGGCCACGGATACGCGCAAGAAAGGACGAGCCATGGCTGACGGACGGGACCGACGCGGCGGCCTCGAGGCTATCGAGCGCATCGGGAATGCACTCCCCGATCCGGTCACCCTCTTTGCCGTAGGCGCACTGCTCGTCGCGCTGGGCGCCGAGTGGGCCGTCGCCAGCGACTGGGCGGTCACAAAGAACCTTACGCGCGACGTCACGGCACCACTCTTGACCGCCGACGGGTCTCCGGTCGTGGGTGCCGACGGCGAGGCCGTGCTGCAGGTCGTGCGAGACGCCGACGGTCGCCCCCAGCGAGAGGCGGTCGAGGTCGAGGTCCGCGCGCGCCGCCTGCTCGACGCCGAGGGCCTCTACTGGATCCTGGGCCACCTGGTCTCGAACTTCACCGCGTTTCCCCCACTCGGGATCGTGCTCGTCGGCATGCTCGGCATCGGCCTCGCCGAACGCACCGGCTTCATCGGCGCCGCGCTGAAGGCCACCCTGATCGCCGTTCCCCGCGGCCTGCTGACGCCCGCCGTGTTCCTGGTCGGCGTCTTGTCGTCGCTGGGCCTCGACGCGGGCTACGTCGTGCTGCCGCCGGTCGCCGCCGCGCTGTTCCAGGCGGCGGGTCGGTCTCCCCTGGTCGGTATCGCGGCGGTGTTCGCCGGAGTCGCGGCGGGCTTCAGCGCGAACCTCGTCGTCACCAGCCTCGACCCGCTGCTCGCCGAGTTCAGCACGGTCAGCGCCGGCCTCCTCGACCCGACCTACGAAGTCGGCGCCCGCGCGAACCTGTGGTTCATCCGGGCGTCGACCTTCCTGCTCACCGGCGTCGGCTGGGCGGTAACCGCCTTCTGGGTGGAGCCGCGCTTCGTCGACAAGCCCGCCGCCGAGGGCGGGCCCACTCCTCCGGAAGAGGCCGACCCGAACGCGGCCACCCTGATCCCCGACGAGACCCGCGGCCTGTGGATCGCGGGTGGCGTCACGCTGTTGGTGTTGATCGTGTTCGCCCTGGCGACCTGGATCCCGGGCGCCCCGCTCCATGGCATGGACGGCAAGTTCCCGCGCTGGGTGCGGGTGATCGTGCCCCTGCTCTTCCTGGGTTTCCTGATTCCCGGGCTCGTCTATGGGTTCGTCACCGGGCGCCTCTCGAACGATCGGGACGTCGCCACCGCCTTCGGCGAGATCATGGCGAGCATGGGGCCCTACATCGTGCTGGCCTTCTTTGCCGCCCAGTTCATCGCCTGGTTCGGCCACACGAACCTCGGCGAGATGCTCGCGATCACGGGCGGAAGAGCCCTCGCATCCGCCGGTCTGCCCGCGCCGCTGCTGATGGTCGGGTTCATCGGCGTCGTCGCGATCGGCAACCTGTTCATCGGCTCGATGTCAGCGAAGTACGCGTTCTTCGCCCCGGTCTTCGTTCCCATGTTCATGGCGGCGGGCATCAGCCCCGAGCTGACCCAGGCCGCGTATCGCGTGGGCGACTCGGTCAGCAACGTGGTGACACCGCTCAACCCCTACGTCGTGATCATCCTGACCTTCCTGCGGCGCTACGTCCCGAGCGCTGGGATCGGCACGCTGGTCGCCCTGATGATCCCCTATGCCCTCGCGTTCGGCCTCGTATGGAGCGTCCTGCTCGCGGTGTGGGTCGCGCTCGGAATCCCGCTCGGTCCCGAGGGCCCTCTCGACTACGTCGCGCCGTGACCGCCCCGCGCAACCCACGCGTGATAGCTTGGCGCGGCGTCACGCCCTCGCGCCGACGTAAGGAGCCCATTGCATGAACGCCGCCTGGTTGGCCCTGGCCACCGTCGCCGCCTTCGCCCTCGGCTATCGCTTCTACTCCCGGTTCCTCTCCGAACGCGTGTTCGGCTTGCGCGGCGACGAGCCGGTCCCGGCGATCGAGCACGAGGACGGCGTCGACTTCGTGCCGACCCGCAAGGACGTGCTCTGGGGCCACCACTTCACCTCGATCGCCGGCGCGGCCCCGATCGTGGGTCCGGCCATCGCCGTGATCTGGGGATGGCTGCCCGCGCTGGTCTGGGTGGTGGTGGGAACGATCTTCATGGGCGCCGTGCACGACTTCTCGGCCCTCGTGATCAGCCTCCGCCACCAGGGGAAATCGATCGGCGAGGTCGCGGGGAGCGTGATCGGCCCCCGCACCCGAACCCTCTTCCTGCTGATCATCTCGGTCCTGATCTGGATCGTGCTCGCGGTGTTCGCCTTCATCATCGGCACCCTGTTCCACGGCAACCCGGGCTCGATCTTCCCGATCTGGGTGCAGATCGTCGCCGCCCTGGCGCTCGGCTGGGGCGTCTATCGCGGCGGGTTCTCGCTCTTCGGGCCATCGCTGGTGGCCTACCTCGCCCTGCTCACGGCGATCTTCTACGGCAATGCCTTCGCCGAGGCCTTCCCGGTGCTGGGTGAGATCTCGGTGGGAACCTGGGTGTGGATCCTGCTGATCTACTCCTTCATCGCCTCCGTGCTGCCCGTTTGGCTGCTCCTCCAACCGCGCGACTACCTGAACGCGCACCAGTTGATCACCGGGCTGTCGCTGCTCGTGCTCGGCTTGATCGTGCTGCGGCCCGAAGTCCAGGCACCGGTCATCAATCCGAACCCGGAAGGCGCGCCGCCGATGATCCCCTTCCTGTTCATCACCATTGCGTGCGGCGCCATCTCGGGCTTTCACGGCCTGGTGTCTTCGGGCACGACCTCGAAGCAGGTCGGCTGCATGACCGACGCACGACCGATCGGCTACGGCGGCATGCTCGGCGAGGGGTTGCTCGGCATGCTCGCCGTGCTCGCCGCCACGGCCGGATTCGCGAGCGGGGCCGAGTGGCATGGTCACTACGCGAGCTGGGGCGCGGCGAACGGGCTCTCGGCGAAGCTGGACGCGTTCGTGAGCGGCGGCGCGACCTTCGTGGCGAGTCTCGGCATCGCCCACGAGACGGCGAAGACCTTCATCGCGGTGATGGTGATCGCCTTCGCCGCGACCTCCCTCGACACCGGCGCCCGGATCCAGCGCCTGATCATCGCCGAGCTCGCAGAAACCCACGGCGTGCCAGCCCTCACGAACCGCTACGTCGCGGGAGCCGTCGGGATTGCCGCGGCGCTCGCGCTGGCGGTCACCCAGGCCGGCGGCCAGGGCGGCCTGATCCTGTGGCCGCTCTTCGGCACGACCAACCAGCTCGTCGCCGGGGTGACGCTCCTGATCGTGTCCGTGTGGCTGCGCCAGCAGGGACGTCCGGTCGTGTACACCCTGGCGCCGATGATCTTCGTCGGCATCGCCACCGTGTTCTCGATGTTCGGAGAGGTGCGGGGCTACTTCGACGACTTCGGTGAGCGCGGCCTGCTCGCGGTCCTGGGCACCACGATCCTGCTGCTCGATCTCTGGGTGATCTTCGAAGGCATGCGCGTGCTCGCGAGCACGCGCGCGCGGGAAGCCTGAGCGATGGACGTCTCCCGACTCGAGGGACGCCACGTCGCCATCACCGGTGCCGGAAGTGGCATCGGTCGCGCCACCGCCCTCGCCTTCGCGCGCCGCGGCGGGTCGCTCGAGCTTTGCGATCTCTCACGCGATCGGCTCGAGGCCGTCGAACGAGACGCCCTGCGTCTCGGCGCCGGCGCGGTCCACACCGCCACAGTCGACGTGGCGAGCGCCGAGCAGATGGAGCGTTGGGCGGCGGACGTGCACGCCCGCGTCGGGGCGCTCGATGTGCTCGTCAACAACGCCGGCGTGGCGATTGGCGGTGGCTTTCTCGACACGTCCCTCGAAGACTGGGCGTGGATCCTGGGCATCAATACCCGGGGCGTCGTCCACGGCTGTCATTTCTTCCTGCCACCGATGGTGGCCGGCGGGCGCGGCGGACACGTCGTCAACGTCGCGTCGGCGGCGGGCCTCGCCGCGAGCGAAGTGCTCAGCGCCTACAGCACGACCAAATTCTCGGTGGTCGGCCTCTCCGAAGCGCTGCGCCTCGAACTCGAGCCCCATCGCATCGGCGTCACCTGTGTCTGCCCCGGCTTCGTCAACACGCCGATCACCCGCGCCACGCGTCTGGTCGGCCCCATCGACTCCAAAGACGCCCGAGCCGAGATCGTGCGCACCTACGAGAAGCGCAACTACGGCCCCGAGCGCGTGGCCGACGGCATCCTCCGCGCGATCGAAAAGGACAAGCCGCTCGCCGTGATCACCCCCGAGGCGTACGCGTTGTACTACTTGAAGCGCTTCGCCCCCGGGGTACTGCGCTGGGCCAGCCGTCGCCTTGGTGTCACGATGCGCGAGCGGCTGGGCCTGCCAGGCTGAGCGCCGAAACACCGGGGAGAGTTGCCCCGGATGCCCGATTCTTCTTGGGCCTGCCGATTTCGAGGCGTACACTTCGAGTGACGGTTGCGCTCTACGGCGCGAGGAGACCGAGGTTTCGTTCCGCCGCCGAAATCACCCGGCCATAGGAATGCAACCGTCTCTCGGCGACGGCGGAAACGAACGGGACAGCGGGTCCGTTCCGCCCAGGAGCGGACACGAGGGTCGCCCGGCCAACGGCCGCCCAGGCCGCGAACCGCAGGACGACGCTCGGCGCGTCCCAGGCGCGAGTGTGCTTTCCGGACCCGGGAGCATCCAACACTCGGACGGAGTTCGAGGCGCGTCTGCGAGCGCAACGGCGCGGTCGCAGAACGGCACATCACCCCGCCAAGACCCTCGGCGCTCTTGGCTCCAAGGCATACGCCGAGGACACTCCGTCCACCACCCAGGTTCGCCCCGTCGGAGGCCCGGAAAGCCCTCGCCGCCCCGGCCGGCTCAGGCTCGAGACGCCCAGTCCGCGTCCAGCGCCCAGGTCGCGACTCCCGTGTTCTCCAGTTCGGTTCCGGGCAGGAGCGCACGAACGACACCCAGGTGCGTCACGACGATCAGGTCGGTGTCGGGGAACCGGGCGGCGTAGCCCGCGAACGTGGCGCGCACCCGGCGGCGAATGTCCGCCCGCGACTCGGCCCCTCCCGCCGCGACCTCGGGTTCCTCCGCCTCGAAACGCGCGAGCCGATCCGCATCGCGCGCCTCGATCTCGGATCGGGTACGGCCCGACCAGTCTCCGACGTCGAGTTCGCGGAGGCCCGGATCCAGCTCGGGAGCCAGCCGCAGGCGGCGCCCGATCGCACCCGCCGTCTCGACGGCGCGGGCCAGGTCGCTCGCCAGCAGGCGCGCGGCGGGCATGCCGGCCAGGTCCTGGGCGACGGCCTTCGCCTGGCGCCGCCCGGTCTCGGAGAGCGGAGGGTTGGCCTGCCCCTGCCAGCGTCCCAGGGCGTTCCAGGTCGATTCGGCATGGCGTACCAGGAGCAGCCGGGTCGTCACGCGGGCAGCATAGCCTTCCGACCCCACCCCGGGTGGGGTACCCTCCCCTCGCGACTCGGCCCGTTGGATCGGCCACGCCACTCGGAGGTCCCGATGAAGCCCGAGCACAAGCGCAGCGCCTCGAACCGGCTCAAGACCGTGCAGGGCCACGTCGCGGCCGTGCTCCAGATGGTCGAGGAAGAGCGCTACTGCCCCGAGATCATGAAGCAGGTCTCGGCGCTGCAGGGGTCCCTCGAGCGCCTGAACCGCGTGCTGCTCCAGAACCATCTGGAGACCTGCGTTCCCCGAGCGATCGCCGAGAAGCGCGGCGAACAGATCGTCGCCGAGCTCCTGGAGACGCTCCGGTACACCGCTGCGGTGACCGGCCCCGCCCCCGGATCCTCTGACGCATGACCGCCCTCGCCGCCGAGCGCTACCGCGTCGAGGGGATGCGCTGCGCCGGCTGTGCGTCCCGCATCGAGGGGCTGCTGCGTGCCGTCCCCGGTGTCGACGCCGCCGAGGTGAGCTTCGCGGCCGGCTCCGCCCGCGTCGCCGGAGAGGCCGCGGACGAGGCGTTGGCCGCGGCGCTCGAGGACGCGGGCTACGCCCTGCACCCGGCGGACACGGCGCACCCCACCGACCTGCGAGCCGAAGCCGCGCGCGAAGGGCGACGCGCCGCGTGGTCGGCAGCGCTCACGCTCCCGCTCTTCGCGCTCGCGATGGCGGCTCCCGACACCCCGGCCAATCGCGCCGCCCAGCTGGCACTCGCGCTGCCCGTCGTCTTCGGCTGTGGCGCGGTGTTTCACCGCGGGGCCTGGCGGCGCGCCCGACACGCCACCGCCGACATGGACACGCTGATCTCTCTCGGGACCCTCGCAGCACTGCTCGCGTCGGCCCTCGCCTGGCAACGCGGCGCACCGCTCTTCTTCGAAACCGCCGCCATGATCGTGACCTTCGTCTGCTTCGGGCGCTGGCTGGAATTGCGTGCCCGGGCTCGCGCCTCGGATGCGGTGAGCGGCCTCGCGGCGCTCCTCCCCGACCGTGCGCGGGTCTGGCGCGATGGAGACGAAGTCGAGGTGGCGCTCGACGCTCTCCGCGTGGGCGACGTGCTGGTGCTCCGACCGGGCGACCGGGTTCCGGCCGACGCCTGCGTCCTCGAGGGTCGGGGCAGCTTCGACGAGAGTCAGTTCACGGGCGAGGCAATCCCCGTCACCCGCGACGAAGGCGACCCACTGCGCGCGGGCACGCGCAACGCGGATGGGTTCCTGCGCGCCCGGTTGGAGTCGCTGGGCGAAGACACCCGGCTCGCGGCGGTCGCAAGGCTCGTCGAGGACACCCAAGCCAGCCGCGCACCGATCCAAGCCTGGGTGGACCGGGTCGCCGCGATCTTCGTCCCGGGCGTACTCGCCGTCGCGGCGCTCACCTTCGCGGTCTGGGCGTGGCTCGGCGCGGAAGGTGCGGCTTTGTGGGGGCCCGCCATCGCGGTGCTGGTCGTCGCGTGCCCGTGCGCCTTGGGTCTCGCCACACCGACGGCGATCGCTGCAGGCAGTGGACGCGGCGCCGAGCTGGGCGTGCTGTTCCGAACGGCCGACGCCTTCGAGCGAGCCGGGCAGATCGACGCGATCGCCTTCGACAAGACCGGCACGCTCACCGAGGGTCGGCCCGAACTCCTCGGCATCTTCGGAACGCCGAAACCCGACGTACTCCTCGGCCAGGCCGCCGCCGTCGAAACCGGAAGCGAGCATCCATTGGGGCGCGCCCTCGTATCCGCCGCGCACGACCGCGGCCTCGCGCTCCCGACCGCGCGAAACTTCGAAGCGCGCGTCGGCGACGGTGCCGAGGCCGAGGTCGAGGACCGATCCATCCGCGTCGGGAGCCTCAGCTGGCTGGCCGCGAGCGGCGCTTCCCCGAACGCGGAGCAACAGGCCGCCGTAGACGCCGCGGATGCGGATGGCGACACCTGCATCGGTGTCGCCATCGACGGAGTGCTGGCCGGCGTGTTCGTGCTCCAGGACCCGTTGCGGTCTGGCGTTCGCGAGACGTTGGCGCGCCTGCGCGACGCGGGACACGCACTGGCGCTCTGGTCGGGCGATCGGGAGGCGCCGGTGCGTCGGGTGGCCGACGCGCTCGGAATCACTCGGATCGGCTGGCGATTGTCCCCAGACGACAAGGCGGAGGACGTCGCGCGCTGGCAGGCGGAAGGCCGTCGCGTCGCCTTCGTGGGAGATGGCATCAACGATGCCGCCGCCCTCGCACGCGCCGACCTCGGTCTGGCGATCGGTACCGGTACCGATCTCGCCCGCGACAGCGGCGATGCGGTGCTCGTCTCGGGGGACCCGAGCCGGGTGGCCGTCACCTTGGAGCTGGCAGCTCGCACCCGACGGACGATTCGCCAGAATCTCGTCTGGGCCTTCGGCTACAACCTCGCCGCGCTTCCGATCGCGGCAGCCGGTGGCTTGTCGCCGATGTTGGCCGCTGCCGCGATGGCGGCGTCGAGTGTCTGCGTCGTCAGCAACAGTCTGCGCCTGCGGCGCACCCGACTCGCCGGCGCGCTCCCGCTGGAATCAGTCGCCCGCTAGGCGCTGCGCTGACGCAGCCAGAGCGCTGCGGGCGCCGCCAACAACAACGCGGCGAGCAAGGGGCCCGCCGAGTGGGCCGCGAACAGGTGGAGCCCCTCCGCCCACGGGCACATGGCCAGGGCCGCGAGAGCACCGAGGCCCAGAGCCGCCGAGACGCCCAGCCAGCTCGAGAGGCCCAGATTCGGAGCGAAGCCGCGGGCCAGGAAGCCGAGCAGAACGCCAACCGGCAGGAGCGACAGCAGCACGGAACGCGCGAGACAGGCCCCGTCCGTCGCGGCCGACAGATGACGCGGGTGTCCCCAACCCACTGACGCCCCGATGCCGAGGGCGATCAGTGAGCCAAGCAAACACACGGCGGTCCCGAAGCGCGCCAGGCGCTCGCGCCCGGGAACCGCGCTCGCGAGCCCGAGCAAACCACCGATCCCGACGGCACCCAGGGCCACGAAGATCCCGCCGTAGGAGGGCATCTCCCACGCGTGATGACTCGGCCAGGCCGTCCCGCCTAGCCACATCGAGCCCACGATCCCGAGGGCCCACAACCCGAGCGCCGCGGCCCAGAGGGCGCGCAAGCGCGGCAGCAGCTTCACCGGCTCGAGGTCGCGCGCGAGATCGCGTACCAGCTGTTCGTTCGACTTCACGACTCGCCCTCGAGCCAGACCCGCAGCGCGCGGTACCCACGATGGGCGCGCACCTTCAGCGCAGATTGGGAGATGCCGACTCTCTGCGCGGCCTCAGCGACGGAGAGCCCCTGGACGTGCAGTAGCTCGACCGCCTGACGCTGGCCGGGCGCGAGCGACGCAAGCGCCCCCGACAGCTCGGGAGACAGATCGTCTTCGAAGAACGCGCGCTCCGGCGGTGCCGCCGGCTCGGCCACCCCGTCCTCCTCGAGGGAGGACTCGTGTCGCGAGCGCCGACCGCGGGCCCGCGAGGCGTCGATGATGGCGTTGCGCGCGATCGCGTGCAGCCAGGGGCCGAATGGCCGGTCGGAGTGGTAGGTGTGGCGGGCGCGGTGGACAGAGAACAGCACGTTCTGCACAACATCCTCGAGGGCGTCTCGGTCGGCGACGCGACGTCCGACGAACCCCCGCAAGTGGGCCAGTAATTCGGCGAGGAGCTTCTCGTAGCTCGCGGCATCCCCGCCCTGGGCAGCCGTCATCCAGACCCGCCAGCGCTTCTCCCGCGCCTCGAAATCCACGCTCGCCCGTTCTCCCCTTACGTTGCGGCGAGGAACCCGGTTACCCGTGTAACCGCGCTCCGGGCGCCAGCGTACAACACCACAGCCTCGGGAATTCCCTTGGCATCAAGCGTTGGATTCTGGAGCCACCGGTGCGATTCGCACGGGGTGCCGATACGAGGGCATCGACACCCGACCCGGACGCGGCCTGCGGCGCGAGTTCTCCCCTGCGACGCGGAATGCGGGCGGGTGTGCGACTCACGGGGCCCGGGTGGGCCCCACGCCGGTGGCTCCAGTTCTATCGCGCCCAGCCGGGGCCTAGCGCCCGAGCACGGCCCGTTCGATCGCGGGCTGGAGTGCGAGAAAGGCGCGACCCCGGTGGGAGATCGCGTTCTTGGCGGCCGCCGGGAGTTCGGCCATGACCTTCCCCTGCTCGGTCGAGAAGAAGACCGGGTCGTAGCCGAAGCCACCGTGGCCCTGGGGCTTCTCGAGGATCGTTCCGGGACACTCGCCCCAGGCGGTCTCGACCACGCCGTCGGGAGTCGCCAACGCTGCAACGCACACGAAGCGGGCCTCGCGCGCGGCGCCCTCGGCGTCTCCGAGTTCGGCGAGCAGATACGCGACCCGGCCAGCGTCATCGAGCCCGGCGCCGCCGTAGCGCGCCGAGAAAGGCCCCGGACCGCCGTCGAGGCCGGTGACTTCCAACCCGGAGTCGTCCGCCACGGCGGGCCGCCCCGCATCGCGGGCGACCGCCTTTGCCTTGGCGATCGCATTGGCCTCGTACTCGTCCCCTTCTTCTGGCAGGAGCACGTCGGGAAACGCCTCGAGGGAGCGGAGCGATACCGGAAGGCTGCCGAGAATGGCGCGGATCTCGATGAGCTTCCCCGCGTTGCCGGTGGCGACGACGACCTCCGGATAGCGCCCGCCGGCCTCGCTCACCGCTTGGCTCCGGCGACGGCCTCGGCTTGCAACTGGCCGAGGGCCCGGGTGCCGTCGAGAGCGAGCTTCGTCAGTCCCGCGAGCTCGTCGGGCGAGAACGTCCCATCCTCACCCGTCCCCTGCACTTCGACGAACTGCCCCGCGCCGGTGGCCACCACGTTCATGTCGACGGCCGCCCGCGAGTCTTCGACGTAGGGAAGATCCAGCAGGAGCTCGCCACCGAGGATCCCGACCGACACGGCCGCGACGGAATCGCGCACCGGATTGCGCTCGAGTTCACCGCGTGCGACCAGGCGCTCAGCGGCGATCGACAGCGCCACCGACGCGCCCGTGATCGAAGCGCAACGCGTACCGCCGTCCGCCTGCAGGACGTCGCAGTCGATCCAGAGGGTGCGCTCGCCCAGGGCTTCGAAGTCGAGAACGGCGCGCAGGCTGCGGCCGATCAGCCGTTGGATCTCCTGGGTGCGACCCGACTGCTTCCCTCGCGCCGCTTCGCGAGAGCCACGCGTGTCGGTCGAGCCCGGGAGCATCGAGTACTCGGCGGTACACCAACCGCGTCCCCGTCCTTGGAGGAAACGCGGCACGCCGTCCTCCTCGCAGACGGTGCAGAGCACCCAGGTTCGCCCCACCTGGCACAGCACCGACGCGAGGGGCTGCTCCGTGTAGTCCACTTCGAAGCGCACCGGACGCATCTCGTCCGGGCGACGACCGTCGCTCCTCACCCGCTCTCCTCTCCGCGCGAATGCCGCGCGAGATCCCTAGGGATGCTCGGGCGCCGCCGCGCCGAGCCCGCGGCGCGCATCGTAGCGCTGGCCGAAGGCCACCACCGCCTTCTCCAGCGCAGCGACGATCCTCTCGCGTCCCTTCGGGCCCGAGATCACGGCCTCGTCTCCCGGGTGGGTGACGAAACCGATCTCGACGAGGGCCGCCGGCATCTGCACCCCCGTGAGCACGACGAACAGCGCCTGTTTCACGCCGCGAGACTTGATCGGAAGCATCGCGAGTTCACCCTGCACGCTCTTCGCGAACACGCTCGACTCCTCGAGGTGCTCGGTGGAGATCATGTCGCCGAGCAGCGCAATGAACGGGTCCGAGAGCGCGGCGATGGCTTCGCTCTCCCCCTCTCCGAAGGACGCGTTCTCGCGTGCGGCGACGCCTGCCGCGTCCGAGTCACTGGCCTCCAGCGCGAGGAAGTAGGTCTCGCTGCCGTGGATCCGGCGGTCGCGTGCCGCGTTCGCGTGAATCGACACGAACAGGTCCCCGCGCGCGTCGTTCGCGATCGACGTGCGCGCCTCGAGAGGCACGAAGGTGTCGTCGTTGCGGGTGAGGACGACACGGAGGCCGCGCGCGCGCAGCCGCTTCGCCAATGCGAGCGTGACGTCGAGGGCGACGTTCTTTTCGAGGCGTCCGCTGGGCGCGACCGCGCCATCATCGGATCCGCCATGCCCCGCGTCGAGGATCACGGTGTCGAAGCGGTCGACCTCGCTCTCGGCGAGCGCCATCACGGCAACGCTCGCGCCCAGCAGGACGACGAGCGCGCCCCACGTTGCGCGTTCTCTCCACGATCCCCGCATCGATTCTCCCCGCCGCCGTGCGCGTCGGGACCCTAACCCAGCCACGCTGCGCCCGGCTCTAGCGCGCCGTCGGGTCCGGTTGCGACGCCACAGCGAGTCGCTCACTCTGCATCGGCCATGCGGCGCCTTCACGCGATGCTCTGCTGCCTGGCTCTTGCCGGGCCCGTCTCCGCCGAGCGCCTGGACTGCCCCGGGGGAACACAGCCCGAGGGCCAGGGCCCGCCCGACGGTCGACACCAGTGGTGTGTCGACGCGGAGAAACGCCAGCACGGCCCGAGCGTCGCCTGGGATGCACATGGGACGCGACGCATCGAGGCACTCTTCGAACGCGGCAGCATGGAGGGGCCCTTCCGCGCCTGGCACGCGAACGGCAAGCTCGCCGAGGCTGGCGGATACCAGTCCGATCAGAAGCACGGCCGCTGGGAGGCCTGGTACGAAGACGGAGCGCGCTTGAGTGTGCGCGACTACCGCGAGGGGGCCCTCCACGGCGACGTGAAGGAGTGGTACCCGAGCGGTCAACTCCGCTACTCCGAACACTACGCACGCGGCAAGCGCGACGGCGACGCGGTGGCGTATTGGGAGTCAGGGAAGAAGCAGTCCGAGGGGCGCTTCCGCGCCGGTGAATACGACGGCACCTGGACGGGCTGGTACGAGAACGGCGCGAAGCGCAAGGTCGCCGAGTTCGAGCGCGGCGAGAAGCTCTCGGAAGAGGTGTTCCCCGCGCCCTGATGGCTGCGTCAGCGCCGCTTGCGACGGCGCCGGGTGGGCGCGTCCTGCAAGTCGAGGAGATCCCCTACGCTGCGGTGACCGGCCTGCTCCGCCAACACGAGCAGCTCGACCCAGGCGCGCGCGGTTGCGTCGGCGTCGCCGAGCGCACGATGGCGCGCGCGATTCCGAATCCCGAACTGGGCGCAAAGGTGGTCGAGGTTGTAACGGCCCAGCTTGGGCATCAGCCGCCGGGACATCCGCTGGGTACACAGCACCGCGACGCGCGGCGCGGCACCCCACTGGGCCTCGAAGGCGCGCGACAAGAAGCCGTGGTCGAAGCGCGCGTTGTGGGCCACCCAGATCGCCCCCGGCGTCACGTCCAGCCAGCGGCGGAAGCGCTCGAGCGCACGGTGCAAGGGAGGCGCATCGAGCAGCATGTGATCTTCGATCCCCGTGAGCGACACGATCGCCGAGGACAGCGGCCCGGGTCCCGGCGGGCGGACGAGCGTCTCGAAGCGATCCTCGAGCCGTCCTGCGCGCACGCGCACCGCCCCGATCTCGATGATCGCGTCGTTCTGGCGGGACAGTCCCGTCGTCTCGAGATCGACGACCGCGAAGGCCGCGTCGGCGAGTGAGAGGCGCGCCGCGCGCGTCTCGGCGGGCAGTCGGAGTTCGGTGGGCTCGAGCGTTTCGGGAAGCGCGTTGGGCGCGCGTCCCAGCAGCCCGGCGACGAGCCGGCGCGCCAGCGGCAGCGGCGGTCGGGCGTCGAGCGCCAGCAGGCGCTGGGCCACCTCCCCCACGGGCAGCGTTCGGCCCTTGGCCCGCAGCGCCACCAGCGATCGTTGAATGCCCTCCGGGAGGGCGCTCCCCATGCTCAAGACATCGCGTCCAGACGCAACACATCGCGTCCCAGACCCCGCGGGCCCGCCAGCAAGGAATCCGGGCCATCGCGAAGCCGTTCGGAGCCGTGGCCGGCACAGTCTGCGCGCAGGGGAGGAGGCGCCGCCGGTCACCAGAGGGGACGGTTGCAGGCTATCACAGGCCTTCGGCCCGGCTGCGGCGAGGACTCCTCTTTCTCCACCGCTGACCGATGCACCCCTGGCCAAGCGCGGTGGGGTTCGTACGCTCCCGGCCGTGGTGCGAGAGGTGGGCGTGAGCGGATTCGGTTGGCGCGTGTGCGTAGTGGCGCTGGGGCTCGCCCTGGCGGCGGGCAGCGCAGCGGCTGCGGAGGATCCGGCGATCGCGCGGCCGGGCATGCCGAAGATCGGCATTTCCGCGGCGGACGCGCGGGGTGTCGTCTTCTTTCTCGCCTCCGAGATCGAACCCGGCGTGGTGGCGGTCGGCACCGGCCACACCCTGCGCCTGGGAGATCTCGCGCGGGCCGGTCGGGTCGAGTTCGCCCTGCCCCGCAGCCTCTCGCGCGCGGGCAGCGCCGAAGCCTTCGCCGTGCCGCCCGGTCAGCCCTTCTCGCTGCCGGGTGCGAGCATGCGCGACGATTTCGTCGTCTTCCGCCTCACCGAGGCGCCGAAAGGCGTGCGCGCCCTCGAAGCCGATGGCGAGGCCACCTTGGCGGCCGGGACCCGCGTCCGCATCCTCGGCCCGCCGAAGCAGGGCCGACGCGACGAGCAAGAGGTCTACGGAACCGTGCTCTCGGCCGCGCCCGACCGGGTCGAGATCGACCTCGACCTCAGCCAACGGTTGTCGGGTTGGGGCGGCGCGCCCGTGCTGCTCAGCGAAGCCGGAACCGTCGTGGGGCTGGTGGAGGCCGCCGTTCCCGGATCGGGCAACACCCGCGTCCTTGCGGCGCCCATCGGCGGAGTGCTCGAGGCGCTCGCGGAACCACTCGAGGGCGGCGCCGGAAGCGCCTTCGCGGCCTTCGCTCCCGGCGACGCCAAGCCCCCGGAGCCCACGCCGACGCCGACCCCGGCGCGCAAAGACGGCAAGCGTGCGCTGCTGCGGCCGATGGACGGCGACTCGACCCACATCGACCTTCTGATCGAGTACCCCCCCTCGGGCTCGGAAGTCGAATCCACCGTGTGCGGCACCTTCGTAGCCGGTCGCGCCCTCGCGACCCAGGGCGAGCCCCGCAGCTTCGACGTGATCCTCGTGATCGATACCTCGGCATCGACGAGTGAAACGACCGGGACCGACGTCAACGGCAACGGCGTGATCGGACGCCCTCGGCTCGGTCGGATCGGCGCCATCTTCGGCTCGTCGGTCACCGACGAGGGCGACACGATCCTCGCCGCGGAAGTCGCCGCTGCCCGCCAGGTGCTCCGCGGGCTCGACCCTCGCAACACCCGCGTCGGGTTGGTCGGATTCGCCGGCGACGCGGGCAGCGCGGGCAACTACGCGCCGCGGCGCCCGGCCTACACCATCGAAGCGCTCACCCGCGACTACGAGCGCATCGAGCGCGGCCTCGACGAAGTGCTCGCCACCGATCCCGAAGGCAGCACCCACATGAGCGCCGGCCTCGACCAGGCGACGATGGAGCTGAAGGGCCTGCGCGGCGCCTACTCCAAACCCGACCCCACCACCGAGAAGGTCGTCTTCTTCTTCACCGACGGGCAGCCCACCCTCCCCTACGGCCCCTCCGCCGAGTCGGACAACGTGCGCGCCGTGCTGCGCGCCGCGAACCGCGCGCGACGCGCACGGATCACCGTGCACAGCTTCGCCATCGGCCCCGAGGCCCTGGAAGGCCCGATTGCCACGGTCGAGATGGCGGCCCGCACCAATGGCTACTTCACGCCCGTGCGTGACCCGGGCGACCTCGTCGATGTCGTCGAGGAGGTCAGCTTCGCCGACATCCGCGACGTCCAGCTCAGCCACGCGAAGACCCGGGTCGAGGCGAATCCGTTCCGGGTGACCGCGGATGGATCCTGGGCCGGCTTCATCGCCCTCGAGCCCGGAAAGAACCCGCTCCGCGTCGAGGCCACCACCGTGGACGGGAAATCGGCCCGTGAGACGCTGGAGGTCGAGCTCGTGGAGGACGCCCGGAACGCGCCGGAGCTGCCGAAAGCGCTGCTCGTGCAGCGCAACCGGCTTCTCGAGGACTGCCTGCTTCTCGCGAAACAGGAACGGCTCCAGCGCGAGAAGGACCACCACGACGAGCTGCGCAAGCAGCTCCGCATCGAGATCGAGCGCGAGCGACGCGCCGCGCGCAAGCGGGCAGCGGAGCAGCGGAAGACCCTCGAGCTGGAAGGCGAGCTCGACGACGAGTGAGGCGCCTGGGCGTCACACCTCGCCGGGCGCGTGCTCGGCGAACGGGTCGATCTCGAGATAGCGCGACAGGAAGTGTACGCCCACATAGAAGGGCAGCGTGTCGAGCAGCGCGACCACGAGCTTGAAGACGTAGCCCGAGAAGATGAACACCCAGAGCTGGGGCCACAGCTCCGCCTCGGTGTCGACGGGCAGACCGTTCGCATAGAAGTGGGTGATCGTGATGACCGCGAAGCTGTCCACGAACTGACTCACGACCGTCGACCCGTTGTTCCGCAGCCAGAGATGGCGTCCCCGGGTGAGCCGCTTCCAGAAGTGGAACAGAAAGACATCGCAGAACTGGGCCGCCAGGTAGGCGATCATCGAGGCGAAGACGGCGCCCATCGTGAGCAGGCGAATCCGGTAGAAGGCGAAGTCGTAGGCGTCGGTGGGGGGCAGGCCCGTCGCGGGATCGATCTCGACCGCGGGGGGCAGCACGCCGCCCAGCCACAAGAACCCCACCACCCACAGGTTCAGCATCAGGCCGACCCACACCACGGCGCTGGCGCGGGCGCGCCCGTAGAGTTCACTGATGAAGTCGGTGCAGAGGAACGTGATTGGATACGGCAAGACCCCGATCGCGAGCGCCATCGGGATCTTCACACCGGCCACCTCGAACGAGAGGTCGAGGAAACGCGATACGCCCAGGATATTGAGCATGGTCATCGACCCGAGGAACAGGCCGGCCAGCACCAGGAAGACGCGCTCGCGTCGGGCGTGCAGCGCCGAGGCCTCGATCGGGTGGAGTTCGCGCTCGGCCATCGCGACCCATCAGTAGCGCACCCGCACGCGGGGTCGACAATGCGCGGCCGCCAGTCCGGAAGATGCGGACGGCCCGTGTGGTGTCGGGGCGGCGATCAGCGCTGGGCGGTGTGGAGGTCGGGGACGGTCTGCACCGTGTAGTCCCGGTCGACGCTGAACACCTTCAGCGGTACCCACCCCGGGACCTCCGACATGCGCGGCATGCCCGACGTCATGGCGCCGGTCGGATCGATCACCCAGGGATC
Organism: Myxococcota bacterium; assembly: GCA_039030075.1. Taxonomy (NCBI): domain Bacteria; kingdom Pseudomonadati; phylum Myxococcota; species Myxococcota bacterium. Next base: position 48,168 of record JBCCEW010000014.1, read on the forward strand.
GTCGGGATTCTCGAACCAGAGCGTGACCATGTGGTGCTGGCCGTCTTCGGGTCGCACCACGATCCCCCGGTAGACCTCGTCTTCGTCGAAGCCGAGCTCGCGCAGGAAGTGGAAGGTCAAGAGTTCGAGGCCGTCGCAGTCGTCGCCGTTCGAGCGGAAGGTCTCGGCCATCGTCGCCCAATGATCCACGGCCCCGTCCGGGACGTAGTGATCCTGGGCTTGGGACTGCACCCAGGCCGCCAGGTCTCGCGCGAGGGCGCGTCGGCGCTCGTTGCGGAAGGCCGTGTACTTGTCGCGGAGTTCACCGGCCTCGGCCGGGTCGACCCGCCGGTTGTCCCCGCGGCGGGGCGAGGAAGCGACGTCGCTCCGCTCGCGGTTCTGCCAGCCGCGGATCTTGCGACTCCAGGCATCGTCGCTGGCGGGGACGCCGAAGTAGGCGTAGTCGGCAGGCGGCAGCGGCGTGACGCAGCCCCCGGTAGAGAGCAGCGCGACGCTCAGACCGAGGGTCGCCCACCCCCGCAAGGCCTGGTGCCCACCCATTCCCATGGCCAAGCGTATCGGCCGAGGCAATCCTGGAAATTACATCCAAGTGCCCGGAATCAAAAAGAAAATCGCCTATTCGACGATTCGCGAGTGGGGTCGGGCCGGGACCGCCGAAGCTGCCGGCTCGGGAACCGGCAACCGGGACGCAGCGCACCAGAAAACGCGCAGATCAGGCCGGCGTGTTGCAGGTCCGGGCGAAGAAGAAGAGGATCCAGAGGAACAGAGGAATCACCGGGACTCCACCGACGATGTACAGGATCGACACGAGATCGACCTTGCCCGGCTGCTCTTCCTCTTCCATGCCCCTCACTCCCTATGGGCCCACCTGGGACCGGCTGGTCGCGCGAAACCGGCGCGAGCGGCGCGAAATCTAGCGGGAGTCGCGGTCGGCGTCGACACGCGGGATGGACCGCTCCCGGCGTGCGAGGGCGGCCGGCGCGGGCGATGCTCCGCACGGGGTGACCACGAACCGAACGCTCCCGACCGGTGGACCGTTCTCCGCGCCGAGCCTGCGACGCCAGCTCCAAGCGGTGGCGCTCGTCTATGTGATCGAGGGCTTCCCGATGGGCATCTACGCCCAGGTCTTCGGCTTCTACCTGCGCAGCCACGACGCCGCGCTCTCGACCCTCGGGATCCTGGGCGCGTTCTCGTTGGCCTGGTCGGTGAAGCCTCTCTGGTCACCGTGGGTCGAGCGGTACGGCACCCGCCACGATTGGATCCGGGGCGCCCTCCTGGCGATGGCGGTGGCCCTCGTCGGCGTCGCGCTGCTGCCGGCCACTCCGGTGGGAATGCTCTTGTGGGGCGCCCTCGCCCTGTATTGCGTCGCGTCGGCAACCTCGGACATCGCCATCGACGCGTACACGATCGGGCTGATCGACCGTGGGCAGGAAGGGCCGGCGAATGCCGTGCGGATGGCGGCCTATCGAGTGGGAATGATCCTCGCCGGTGGCGGCATCCTGTTCCTGCCGCGCTGGATCGGCTGGTCGGGGGCGTTCCTGGCCGCCGCGGGACTGAGCGTGGTGTTCGCGCTGTCCTTGCGCTGGACGCCCCCGGTGCCCCTCCTTCCGCCCGAAGAGCGCCGGCCCGTCGAGGCCCTGGCGCGCTGGGCATCCCGGCCGGGTCTGCCGGCGGTCGTGCTCTTCGTGCTGCTGTTTCGCATCGGCGACAAGGCCATGGCCCCGATGGTCGCGCCGCTCTGGGTCGATCGGGGCTTCAGTCCCGAGGCCTACGCCACCTTCTCGAGTGCGCTCGGCGCGCTCGCCACGATCGCCGGCGCCGTCGTGGGAGGCGCATGGGTGTCGGCGCGCGGCCTCGTGTCCGCGCTGTGGTGGACCGGCGCCTTCGCGTTGCTATCGAACCTGGTCTACGCGGCGGCAGCCCTCCCCGATTCCGGCCCGTTCGCGATCTACACCGCCGGCGCCGTCGAGTCGTTCACGGGCGGCGCGGTAGGCGCCGCCTTCGTCGCCTACCTGATGCGGATCTGCGAGAAGGAGCACGCCGCAGTGCAGTACGCGGCGTTGACCGGCATCTACGCGCTGGCCGGTTCGATCCTCGCGGCGGCGTCGGGCTGGATCACCGAAGCCCTCGACTACGCCGGCTACTTCGCGCTCACGGCGGCATTCGCAACGCCGGCGTTCTTGTTCCTGCCGGCCGCGATGCGCTGGCTCGTCTACGCCCCGCTGCCCGAGGCCGCGGCTCAGGATTCGGGCCCGGCGTCCTCGTGAATCGGGCGGCGCCACTCGGCGGGGACCCCGGCGAGGCTGGCCTCGACCTCGAGCTCGCGCAATTGCTTCTCCTGGGCCTGCACCTGCTCGCGGCGCTCCCGGATCTCCTGGCGCAGCTTGTAGCTGAGCGGTGAGGCCTCCCCGCCCGCCCCGGGCTGTGCACCTGGAGCTGCGACCTGCCAGTTCTCGCTGCGCGCGGCCAGCCGCTCGAGCTGGGCCTGGGACTCGGCGAGCCGCGCCTTCGCGCTTTCGAGCTCGAGCCGGGCGTCCCGGAAGCGGCCCTCCCAGGTCTCCCGGTCCGGCGCCGCGACCGGACCGCCTCGGCTGGGTGCCGGCGTGCCGGCGCTCGGGAGCTTCAACAGCTTGTCGAGGCCCACCGGCCCCGGCGCACCCCCTGCCCCCTCGGCCGAGATCCCGCCCGCCGCGACCACGAGCCCGAGGCACAGGCCGACTGCGCGACGAGCGTGTCGCCGGGGTGTCCTGTCCCCTCGCGGACCGAAGCCGGTGCCAAGCATCGCCGCATTCTAGCGAAGGGGCCGCACGGGAATGGAGCGCAAGCCGGCACACCCGGCGCCTCCCCCAGGGGAATGCAGGGGAACACGGTCAAGGCGCCTCGCGATTCGCCGATAACCATGCGGACCCCTGACATGCGGAGGCCGGAGGGCCCCGCGTCATCCGCCTGGGAGGATGGGGAAGCGATGGATCGGGAGAAGCTGTACCGCCTCCTGCGTCTGGGCCTCGAGAAGGGCGCCTCGGACATTCATTTCCAGGTCGGCTACCTGCCCCTCTATCGGTTCAACGGCGACCTCGTCGAGCTCCGCTACAAGGTGCTCACGGAAGCCGACACCGAAGCGATCGCGAAGCTCCTGATGGAGGACGACCCGCGTGTCGCCGAGATGGACTTCGACGAGATCGACCTCGCCTACGAACTGCCGAGCGAGGGTCGGTTCCGCGTGAACATCTCGCGCCAGCGACGCTGCTACAACGTCGTCCTGCGCGTGATCCCGCTCCAGATTCGCAGCTTCGAGGAGCTGAACCTTCCGAGCGTCATGCGCGATCTCGCCCAGAGTCGTCGCGGCTATGTCCTCGTCACCGGCGCCACCGGGATGGGCAAGTCCACGACCCTCGCGACGATGATCGAGGAAGTGAACAAGATCCGGAAGGCGAAGATCGTCACGATCGAAGACCCGATCGAGTTCGTCTTCACCCACGACAAGAGCATCATCACCCAACGCGAGGTCGGTACCGACACCCGCACGTTCCCGAGCGCCCTGCACTCGGCGCTCCGCCAGGACCCGGACGTGATCATGGTCGGCGAGATGCGCGACCTCGAAACCGTCGACACCTCGCTGAAGGCCGCCGAGACCGGCCACATGGTCTTCTCGTCGATCCACACCGCCGACGCGGCGTCCACGATCAGCCGTCTCGTGTCCTTCTTCCCGCCCGAGGAGCAGCCGACGGTCCGCAATCGGATCGCCGACAATCTCCGCGCGATCGTTTCGCTCCGCCTCCTGCCCAACAAGAAGGGCACGGCGCGGGTCCCGGCCGTCGAGCTGATGGTCAGCACGCGCAGCATCCAGGAGTGCATCAAGGACCCGAACAAGACCCACGAGATCACCGAGTACATCGGAAAGGCCCGCGCCGAAGGCATGCAGACCTTCGACCAGCACCTGCTGGACCTGCTGCGCGCCAACAAGATCTCCGTGGAAGTGGCGCTGTCGGCCGCTTCGAACCCGACTGATTTCAAGACCAAGCTCGCCATGGAAGGCGGGGATCCTGACTCCAGCGGCGCCGTCGAGCGGGTCATGGACCCGATGGAGCTCGACTCCGATGAGCGCTTCTAAGCGCCGGGGCACGGACGGACGTGGCTAAACCCGAAGATCCGATCCAACAGCTCGCCGCGGCACTGCGCCACGGAGCCAGCCAGGTGGCCGAGACCGCCCAGGGCGGGGTCGCACTGGTGTTCGCCGTCGGCGAGGCCGGTCCCACCGATGTACGCCTCCGGGCTGCCGCGGGCTTCGCCACGCCGGAAGCCGCACGCGAAGCGGGGACCCACGCCGCACCCGAGGTGCGCGAGGCGCTGACCGAGGATCCGAGCGCGCGCTGCGCTGCGACGACGGCCCTGCTCCCTGGCGGCACCGAGATCCTGCCCCTGCGATCGGGGGACGCGCTCCACGGCGCCCTCGTCGTGGGCTACGCCGAAGCGCCCTCCGACGCCGTCCAGGCAGCGGTCGCTGCGCGCGCCGACGAGATCGCGTTCCGCTTCGAGCACGCGGAGCTCCAGACGGAATACGCCGCCCTGCGCAAGCAGCTCGACGCCGGCGACGAAGCCGCCGAGAAGGGCGACGAGGTCCTGCGCCTCTCGGAAGCCCTCTTTGCCCAGGACATCGAGCTCCTGCGGAGCAACGAGAAGCTCGGCAAGATCGAGCGCCTAAAGAACGATTTCATCGAGAAGATGAGCCGCGAGCTTCGCACGCCGCTCAACCACATCATCGAGGCCATCATCTCGGTGCTGACCGGTGAGGACGCGACGCTGTCCGAGGCGGCGAAGGGTGCCCTGCGTACGGCCCTCGACGAGGGCAGCTCCTTCCTGCGCACCCTGCAGAACATCCTCGACCTCTGGCGCATCAAGCAGTCCGAGCTGCCCGTCGAGGTGCAGGACGTGAACTTCCGCGAGCTCGTCGACGAGGCGATCTTCAGCGTCCAGGACTCACTGGGCGACAAGCCGATCCGCATCGAGACCGAGATCGTCGAGCCGTTCCCGCGCCTGCGCACCGACCTGGCGAAGCTCAACCAGGTCTTGTTCCTGCTGCTCGACAACGCGGCGAAGTTCACGCCCGAGGGCACGATCCAGATCCGCGGCCGCGTCGAAGACGACCGGCTCGAGATGACCATCGAAGACGACGGCATCGGCATCTGCCACGACGACCAGCCGTACATCTTCGACGAGTTCTACCAGGTGGACGAGCCGTCCTCGCAGAAGTATCCCGGTGCGGGCCTCGGCCTCACACTGGTCCGCGACCTGGTGACGCTGCTCGACGGCGAGGTCTCGCTGCAGAGCGACATCGGCCACGGCACGACCTTCACGGTCGAGATCCCGATCCAGACGGCCTAGTCGCGGATCCGCCCTCGCAGGGCGCGGTCCGGACCCTTCGTCGCCAGCGAGCGACGTGCGCCGCAGGAGCCGCGGCGATGCGAGCGGGCGGAACGCGCGGCGCGAGCCGCGCGCGGCGAGGCTAGTCGGCCTCTTCCTCGCTCGGGTAGTCGGGCTTGATGTAGCCCGCGGCGATCTCGCGCAGCGAGGTCACCACTTCCTTGTTCTCGTCCGAGCTCACCAGGGAACGCGCCCCCTTCTTGAGCTGCTTGGTGCGAATGGAGGCCATCTGCACGAGGTGGAACCGGTTCGGGACCTTCTCGATGCAGTCTTCGACAGTGATGCGAGCCATGGGAACCTCCCCCCGCGGGGTTCAAGGAAGCGAAGTCGGAGCGTAGGCCAGCCCCAGAGACAAGGAAACCCCGGCCGGCTAACGCCGGCCGGGGTCCTCGGACCTTCCAGAGAAGGCCGAATCGACCAGCTCTACCGCTTCTTGCGGCGAGCCTTCTTGCGCGTGGCCTTCTTGCGCGTGGCCTTCTTCCGACGAGAAGCCTTCTTGCGCGTGGCCTTCTTGCGGCGAGCCTTCTTGCGCGTCGCCTTCTTGCGCGTGGCCTTCTTCTTTCGAGTGGCCTTCTTCTTGCGTCGCGCCTTCTTGCGAGTCGCCTTCTTGCGAGTCGCCTTCTTGCGGGTCGCCTTCTTGCGCGTGGCCTTCTTACGAGTGGCCTTCTTGCGCCGGGCCTTCTTGCGAGTCGCCTTCTTGCGAGTCGCCTTCTTGCGCGTGGCCTTCTTGCGAGAGGCCTTCTTTCGAGCTGCCATTTGTGGGTTACCCCCCTTGTCGAATGCTCGATCCCGCGGTCTGCGGCTTCCGCGTCCCCGTCGAGGAACAGAATTCCTCGCCGTCGCTTGGAGCTACAGCCAGTCGGTTCTGCCCCCTATCGGAGACCGGAAACCACCACTTGAAGGCAATCTGCCTCCGTTCTCTCGATAAACCGCGGTCATAGAGCAACTCTTGCGGATGACTCTAACAGCGTTTTTTCGGGCTCGTCAAGGCACAACCCTAAAAAAATCAAGGCGATGCGAAGCCTAACTGCGGGCGTCGAACCAGACTTCGCACCAACTGAAGGGCACGCATCGTCCCGCCGATGCGAGCGCAGTTGGCGCGCGCGCCCATGGCGAGCTATCCCTCCGCTCCCCGTAGCCCGTGACCGCGAGGAATGGCCCTTGGGCAGTGTGATCAAGAAGCGTCGGAAGAAGATGCGCAAGCACAAGAAGCGCAAGCTGCTCCGACGCGCCCGCCACAAGCGGAAGCGCTAGCCCACGCCGCCGGGCACCCCGGCGCGCAGCCCCAATCCCGGTCACCCCACGCTCTGCCCATGGCGCACGTGAGGGTCATCGGCGCCCGGATCGGTGCGTCCCGGTTTCCGGAGCCGAGATTCGGAGCCGAGACACACGTCTTCGATCGCACCCAGGGTGCGCGCGTCGCTCCGCGGATCGCGCCCCGCTCTAGGGAGCGAGGGAGGCCACCGGCTCCGCAGGTGTCAACCCGACCCGGCCGATGAAGCGACCGAGCCAGCGGTTGATCGCGTTCTCGCGCCGCAGGAAACCGAGCGGCGGACGGCGTCGAACGCCGAGATCGGCCAGCGAGGCGGCGATCGGCTCGTTGCCGGGGTCGATCATGAGCCCGCGTCGCAGCAGGCGGATCGCCTCGGCCTTGAACCCGAAGGCCAGGTGGAGCCGCGCCAGATTGTGGTAGTGGACCGGGTCGAAGAACTCATCGCGCGCTGCCGACCGGCAGAGCTCGAGGGCCTGCTCCCAGCGTCGCTCGCAAAGCCCCAGGGAAAGGCCGAAGTAGGAGCGATAGCGGGCCGAACCCGGGTCGAGGCGATTGGCCTCTCGGAAGTGGCCCAGAGCCCGGTCGAAGGACTCGTCGCGCAGATCGTCGCAGCCCAGGCGAAAGTGATCCTGGGCGCTCGCTAGGGTGCTCATGGGAAAGCGAACTCCTCGCTTCCGCCGCGCAGGATGCGGACGGGGGGTGTGCCCTGTCACAGACGCAAGCGCCGTGCCGCCGGCAATCCCCGTGCAACCGCCGCCCCCAGAGTCCCCCAGTCCTCGCGAATTCGCGCTTCGCACGCTCCGCCCCCCGACGATCCGCGAAGTTCGAAGTGGTACTTCGCGCGTTCCACTTCGTACTTCGCGCGTTGCCGGTCGGTGAACCCTCGCGCCCTGCCGGTGACACCCGACCGGCGACACCTGGAGACGGGAAGTCGGCGCGCGTGGGCGCTCAGCTTTCGAGGAGCGTCAGCTTCTCGCGTGCTTCGAACTCACCCCGCAGCCCTGCGTAGTCGTCCGCCGTGAACGCGCGGAAGGCCGCATCCCCGCGCTGTCGCCAGAAGAGCGGCGCATCGGGCAGCGCCGTGCGGTTGAAGTGCACACGTTTCAGGTTCCGCACCAACACCTTCTGGGTCTGGGTGTACTCGAACTCGTCGACCAGGCGGATGTAGTCGGGGATCCACTTCGGGTCCATCCCGCCATGGGAGACCTGTTCCCGACAGAACGCGTAGAAGCCCTCCGGATCGAACTGTGCCCCCTCACGCAGCTTCAGCGCCGCCATCACGAGCTCGTCCGAGACCGAGCAGGGTGCGCCAAAGGCCGCCGCGAGGACGACGTCCGGGTGCTCCTGGAGGATGCGCGCCACCTGGGCCGCCGAGAAGTTCTCGCCGTCCTTGCGGATCCAGTCGTCCGTTCGGCCGTCGAAGAACAGGTAGCGGGTGCCGTCGCGCTCGAGGATGTGGCCGAGGTCGCCCGAGTGATAGATGCCTTCGCGGTACTTCGACGCGTTGGCTTCGGGGTTGCCGAAGTAGCCCTGGAAGAGGGCCGTATCGTCGGCCACCCGGCAGATTTCGCCCACCGCCTCGCCGTAGTTCGTGATCTTGCCGTCCTCGTCCAAGAGCGCGTTGGCACAGGGTTTTCCGCTCTCGTCGAGGATCTGGACGGCCGGGTCGGTGACCTCGCCCACGCTCCCGCGCGGGTCGTTCTTCGTGCGGAAGGTGCTGATCGCGGCCTCGGTCGAGCCGTAGAGCTCGAACATGTCCTCCAGCCCCAGCCAGTCGATGAAGCGATCGATGTCGGGCGGGGCCGCACCGTTGCCCACCGCGTATTGAAAGCGATTGTCCGGGTGGTTCGTCACCTCGGCCCGCAAACGGGCGAGGTCGTCTCCGTACTCGCGCTGCAAAGCGCCGAGGATGTAGTGGACGGGCTCGCCGACGTAGTTCCAATACGTGACGCCGTAGCGCAGTACGTCGGGCACGAAGGCGCTGGCGCTGAAGCGCGGCCGCATCGAGAGCGCGCCTCCCGAGAAGAAGGCCGGCATGTAGCCGAGAAACAGTGCGTTCGAGTGGAAGAGCGGCATGCACGCGTAGCCGACCGCGCTCGGGTCCAGCCCGAGCTGACCGGTCAACCGCGCACCGATCGCGAGCAGCTTGAAGTGATTGTTGTTGATGCCCTTCGGAAGCCCGGTCGTTCCCGAGGTGTAGATCACCACCAGGTTCGTCTCGGGCTGCACGTCCACCGCGGGGGTGTCCAAGCTCTTCTCCGCGGTCCCGACCTCGGCGTCGATGCACGCCATGACGTCGCGCGGCCCGAGGGACGCGTCGCTCTCGGTGCGCAGGACCAGGATGTTCTCGTCCGGGATGTGGTGCAGCCGGGAGCGGACCTTCTCCACTTCGGGGTAGAGCCGCTCGTCCACGACCAGCAGCTCGGCCTCCGAGTGATCGAGAACCCCCGCCAGCGTTTCCCCGCGCAGTCCCGAGTTGACGCCGAACAGCGTATAGCCCTGATAGCCACAGCCCCCGAAGAGCGTCAGCAGCTCCGCGTGGTTCTCGAGCAGCATCGCCACGTGGCCCGTGCGTCCTCGGGCAGCGCCGAGACGCTGCCCGAGGAAGCGCGCCCAGCGCACCGACTCGTCACGCACCTGTTTCCAGGTGAAGCGACGGTCTCCGTCGAGCAGCGCAGTCGCGTTTTCGAGATCCGGGTGACTGGCGCGCGCGTCGAGCTGAGCGCCGATAACGAAGGGCTGATCCTGGGGAGGCGAGAAAGCCAAGGCGAATCTCCCGGGTGCGGTGCGACGTGCGTCGCGATCCTACCAGGGAACGAGGCTGTCTCGAACCGACGAAGCCGCGTACTGCGACGCGCCGGTGGCGACGCGCAAGCCGGGCGGCCGCCCTGTCGGGCAAGCCGACGGGCGCATCCGGGGGTTTGGGAGCGCTCTCAGTACTCGATGATCTCGAGGATGTAGCGCTTCTTCTCTTTGCCACTCGCCGCCGCCATCAGCGTCCGAATGGCGGAAGCGTGCGCCCCACCCTTCCCGATCACCTTGCCCAGATCCTCTTTCGCGACCCGGAGCTCCAGGACGTGGGCGTGCTCCCCAATCACTTCCTTGATCTGGACTTCTTCCGGTCGATCGACCAGCGCTTGCACGATCGCAGTGATCAGCGACTTCACCGGTGCCTCCACTTCTGCATCGGCGGCGCCAGAATCCCCCCGGCTCGCCCCCCCGCGAAGACCGGCCTGGTGCCGCTCGGCCCGATGCCCCTCGGCATCACCATAGCGCAGTCGGACCGCCATGAATACGCGACTTTGGGTCCCACCTGCCCGCGACTGCTCAAGTTTCGGCGAACGCTACCCGATCTCTGGGAGGTGCCGATCCTGACTTTCGACGATGTGTGTATGGGGTTTGGGCCCCAAGCCGATCTCCTGCGCGAACTGGCGTTTCAGGTGGGTGCCGGCGAGACCGTGGGGATCCAGGGGGCGAACGGGGTCGGCAAGTCGACCCTCCTGCGGCTGGCCGCCGGACTGCTGCGCCCCCGACGGGGCCAGATCCGGGTCCTCGACGCGGAGGCGCCCGTCGCGCGCCGCCGTGGCTGGATCGGCTGGTGCCATCCGGACACGGGCTTCCTGCGGCGGGTCTCGCTGCGGACGAACCTGGCGACCCTCACCCGCTTCGACCGGTCGCCAAGTGCATCCCTCGCGGACCGCCTCGAGACCCTCGCCGAAGGGCTCGGCCTCACGCCCTATCTGGAGGTTCCGTGCGAACGCTGCTCGAGCGGCACCCTACAACGCGCGCGCCTGGTGCAAGTACTCCTGCGCTCACCGCGCGTCGCGCTGCTCGACGAGCCCCTGCGCGGGATCGATGCGGCCAGCCGACCGGGCGTTGCGCGCTTCGTGCGTCGCCAGCTCGGAGCCGCCGCCTGTCTCTGGGTCAGCCATTCCCAGGACGAACTCGACGGCGTCGCCGACAAGGCGCTGACACTCCACGACGGTCGACTCCACGCCGGAGCCCGCCACGCGGCGGCGGCATGACCCGCTTCGTCCGCCAGTGCCTGGCCGTCGCACACCGCGACGCCGCCGTGCATCGAAGCTACGGCTGGACCGCCTGGCTCGGATTGGGCACCGCGGCGCTGGGCCTGCTGTCGTACTTCTTCATCGGCAAGTTGGTCTCCCCGCAGACGACGCTCCTGCCGGGAGGCGACTACTTCGCCTTCGTCTGGCTCGGCGTGACCCTGCAGCTGTGGGTCACCGCGACGCTCAGCGGATTGGGACACGGGCTCGCCCGGCAGGCGGCCGAGGGCACCCTCGAGAGTTCTCTCGCCGCAGGCGCGTCCCCGCTGGCGCTGGTGTTCGGTCCCGCGCTCGTGCCGAGCGCCTTTGCGTTGGTTCAGGCGGTGATCACGCTGGGCCTGGGTCTCGGCGTGTTCGGGTTGCACCTCGAGGCGAGCGGCTGGGCGCTGGCGGGCTTCGCCATCGTCGCAACGCTGGTCGCCTGTGCGCCGATCGGCATCGTCGGTGCCTGCGCGTGGCTGGTCACGCGTCGCTCGGGATGGGTAATCAGCGCAACCCTGCTGGGATTCAGCGTGTTCGGGGGCGTGTACTTCCCGGTGGCGCTGCTGCCCGAGCCCTGGTCGGAGGTCGCACGCTGGGTACCGATCCAGGCGGGCCTCGAAGCGGCGCGCGGGGCGCTGCTCGAGGGCGCATCGTGGACGTCGTCCCAGACGGCCCTCCTCCGCCTCGCGTTGCTCAGCCTTGCCGGACTCCCGCTTTCGCTGGCCTGCTTCCGCTGGGCGCTGCGCCGCGCGGAACGGCGTGGTGATCTCGCGCTCGCCTGAGGCGTTCCCAGCGTCTTGCGGGACGCAGACACGCGGCCCGCAACCAGCCCCAACCCCGCGCGGAAGCGGACGCCAAACGCACGGGACGCGCCTCGCCCAGACGCGGCCCGCGCTCCACGGCAACGCCCAGGACATCACCGGGGGCGACCCAACCGTCGGCCTGGATCCGCGCGTCGCCAATCAGCTTCCAGCCCGCCGGTCGACGGCGGACCACGCGGTGCAACACCGGCCGCCCGCCCACGTCGGCGAGCACGATGTCTCCGAGCACGACGTCGCGCGCTTCACGCGCTTCGATCCGCAGCTCGTCTCCGGGACGCAGGGTCGGACGCATCGAGTGCCCGCCCGCGCGCAGACGCAGGGGCCCGCGGGCCAACGCAGCCCGCAGCAGCGGCAGCTCGGGGGTCTCGCTGCGCTCCGTCTTGGTGGGGCCGGAGGCCAGCGTCACGCCGACGCGGCCGCCGGCTGACGCCAGGCGTACGGCACGACGGATGGCGCCTTCGGGAAGTGGAGATCTCCGATCGGCACCTCGCGCACCAGCTCGTCGACCAGGTCGAGGGTGCGTGCGGCCGCGATCGGGTCGTGCGCGGGCAGGAAGGCGTTGCCGAGCACGGCCGCAGCCGCCGCCGCTCCCGCGAGCGGGGCCGCCTCCAGGCTACCGGCCTGGTGGATCGCGTGGATCGACGCCAACCGCACCCGTCGTCGTGAGGCCAGCGGTGCGTCGCCATGCCAGGGCGTCCCGCAGACCTCGAACCCGGAGTCGGGTCGCTTCCACAGCACGATCCGATCGTCCGAGAGCACCTCGCAGTCGCCACGACCGAGTTCGAGACGCGCGACCGTCGTCTTCCCGGCGCCCGAGCGCCCGGTGTAGAGGCGTGCGCGCTCGCCCCGCGCGACCCCACAGGCATGCAGCAGGAGCCCTCCACAGCGCGCAAGGCGGTGCAGATAGATCAGCTCGTCGAGCGGATACGCGAGCGGGTAGAGCACCTCGCGCACGTAGAACGAGTCGGCAGCCACCTCGACGACACCGTTCTGGAACTCCGCGTCGAAGCGCGCCACGCGGAGCAGCTCGCCCCGCACCGCGAGGCTGAACACCCAGCCGTCGTCGACGCGAGCGACGTCGAAGATGCCGCCCTCCGAGTCATAGGCCAGCGCGGCCCGCGGAGGCGCTTCGAGACGATCCCGCACGGCGACCCGGACGCGCACGTCCGCGTCCTCCGGCGTCGAGGCGAAGCGCAGCAGCGGCCCGTCGGGCCACTCCCAGGGCAACGCGTCCGGCACCTCGATGGCCATTCGCAGCCCGGCCACCTCGAGCCCGCGGAAGCTCACGACCCGATGTTCAGACACATCACGGTCGGCTGGCTCGACTGCGCACACGTTCCCGCGGCGCCGCCGAACCCCCCGGCCAGATTGTCCATCTTGCAGTTGTCCGGGAAGCTCGCCATGACGTCGAGCTCGACGACGCGAATCTCCGGCGCCTCGTAGGGGCGCTTCTTTGCCTCGTCGCTCACCCGATGCCTCCGATCTGCAGGAGCGTCCCGCTTCCGCAGCCTCCGCCGCTCGACCCACAGCCACCACCACTCGCGCAGCTCCCGCATCCGGTCGGCGCCGGGGCGGCGTCGTCGAGCGCCCCCCCGTAGGTCTGTTCGCGCACCGCGGTCAGGGAGCACTGGAACTCGACGTGGGACTGCTGGTTCTGGGTCTCCCAGAGCGCCACGCCCGGGCAGTTGTGACAGGTCGACCGGCTCGCACAGGAGCTGCACTTCGCGTCGGGCTCGCGTTCGATCGCGCGGATCTTCGGGAACTCCTGTTCGTAGATCTCACGCAGAGGCCGTTCGCGCAGGCTGTGGCGGAAGTTCTTCACCATCAGGCAGACCTGGACGTTGCCCGTCGGATCCACGTGCAGGGAGTTCTTCCCCGCGCCGCAGGTGAAGAGCTTCTGACCCTCGGGCGGATTCTCGCGTTGCTCGCCGAGGTACTGGGACCAGGCCCGGTCCTTCTCAGCGTCTCCCTGCTCGAGTGCGACGATCTGCTCCGGGCTGAGACGCAGCGCGTGGGGATGCTTCTCGCCGCGCATGGTCGCGAGGATGGCCGGGTCGTAGCGGAACTCGATCCCCAGGTCCTTCGCAAAGGCCTGGAGCCCGGGAATCTCGTGGGCGTTCTCGGTGGTGGCGGGGCACTTGAGCGCGAGCGGGTGTCCCGCCGCCAGCACGCGCGCGATGCCGTCCATACAGCGGTCGTACGAACCCTTCACCGCGACGACCTGCTCGTACACTTCGCGCGTGAGCCCGTAGAGCGAGATCTCGACCATCGCGGGCGGCAGTTCGTCCCAGAGCGCGATGATCCGGTCGTTGATCAGCGTCCCGTTCGTGAAGACCGTGACGAGCATTCCGCGCTGCTTCGCGTGGCGGTAGATCTCGGGGAAGTCCTTGCGGAGGAGCGGATCGCCACCCGTGAGCAACAGGAATAGACATCCCATCGACACCATCTCATCGATGACGTCGATGATCTCGCTCGTGGAGAGCTCCTCGGAGCGCTCGCTGGGCGGGCAATAGCAGTGCGTGCAATGCAGGTTGCAGCGATAGGTCAGCTCGATCGATCCGGAGATCAGCGTGCGATTCCGGGCGATCCGCGCCTTGTAGTCGCGACCGATGGCCGCGCTCTCGACTCCCGCCAGCGTGCTGTTGCGCGTGAGGGCGCGCGCGAAATTCATGCAGGACCTCCTGGTTCGGGGACTTCGCTTCCGGCCAGACAACCCGCCGCAAGCAGTTCGCCGAGGAAGCGCTCGACATCGCTCCGGGCCCGATCGACATCGACGTCGAAGGACGCCGCCACCGCGTCGGCCAGCGCCGCGGTGTCGCGCGCCCCATCGATGTGTTCCCACACGAAAGTGCCGACCTCATTCAAGGTGAACAGGGCCATCTCGCGTGCACGCCGGGTCGCCGGAACGAGAATCGTCTCGTCGGCGATGCGTCGCGCAATGATGCCTTCTTCTCGCACCGGAGCGGTCACGCGTCGCCCCCCGGTCGGGAGCGCCAGGCATGCAGCGGATGCGCATCGGGGCGGCGCCCGGGCTCGGAGAACCAGGCTTCGCCGGGCGATGCGGCCCAGGCCGCCGTCCGTGCGACGTCCCACCAGCTCTCGCCGAGCAGGAGCTTCACGGTCCAGGCCCGGCGCTGATGACGCGGCTCCTGCGCGGTCCGCGCGAGACTCCGATGCAGGAGCCGCTTGCGCACCGGGCCGGGCGCCAGCTCCGACAGCACTTCTTTCGGGATCGGCGTTCGGAGCAGCTCGCGGGTCGCGGCAAACGCCGCGTAGAGCGGACGGCGCACGCGCCAACGCGCAGCCTCGCGCAGGAGCCCTTCCCAATCGGGCTCGCGCCGGGTCAGCAGCCGGTGCAGATCGACGAGCCAGATCCACCGCTCGAGGGTGTGACGCGTCGCGTGCAAGGACGTGAACAGGATCGCGCCGAGCTCGGTCTGGCGGCGGGTCCCGTCGTCGGATTCCTCGCAGAGGCTTCCGAGAAAGTCGGCTCCGGAGACGGCGAACTCGCGCATCAGGCTTTCCTTGCCTGCCCACGCCCAGTGCAACTCGACGAAGAGATCGGCACCGGACACGCGGCGGTGGAAGGCCACCTCATGTCCTCCGGCCACACGCGCAGCGCTGTCGTTCACCGGCCGGAAGCCGCGGCTCTCGAGCAGCGCGAAAGCGGGCTCTCGGTGGGCCGGATCGACGATCAGGTCGAGGTCGTCCATCGGGCGGGTGCCGCAGTCGGGATACAGCGGATCGGATCCGGTGACGAAGGCCCAGCCCTTGAGCGGGGCCGCGGGAATCCCGGCCGCCGCGAGTTCTTCGAAGAGCGACGCGGAGGTCTCGAGCGCGATCAGGTTCTTGCGCAGCGATGCGTAGTAGATGCGCTCACAGGCGCTGCGGAACGAGCTGGGCAGCGGGTCGGCGATGCGCCCGGCCTCGAGCGCGCGATGCAGCAGCGGAGCCACGCGCGCGCGCTCGGCGGCCCGCAGCACGGCGCGGGGCTCGAACGGATCGAGGTCATCGAAGGGATCTCCGGGCCGGATCGAGCCCTCGCACGCGCGCAGCAGATGCGCGAGCCAGCGCTGGGCAGGTTTTCCCGTTCTCGGGAGCACGATCACCGGTGGCGTCCTCCGAGGGCTTCGCCGCCCTCCAAGAGAACGTTTCGGCGTCGGAGCCGGATCCCTTGAGATCCATTTTCTCTATTTTTATTGGGGAGTTAGCAGGACGTCTGCGCGCACGGGAAGGCGCATCGGCAGCCGCGACGGGCGCGCCAGCTCCCGGTAGGCCAGCTCGATCCGGTCGAAGACCGCCTGCTCGTCGTAGAGGCGCTCGGCGCGATCTCGTCCCGCAAGGCCCAACCGCAGACGGAGCGCCGGGTCCTTCGCGAGGGCCTCGAGCGCAGCACCGAGCGCGCGCGGCCGGCGCGTCGGGACCAACCAGCCGCTCTGTCCATCCACCACGGCCTCGCGACAGCCGCGGGTGCGCGTCGCGACCACGGGTGTTGCCATCGCCTGGGCCTCGAGCAACGTCCGCGGCAAGCCCTCGCGGTGGGATGGCAGGGTCGCGACGTCCATCGCCGCGTAGAGCGGAGGAAGATCGGATTGGAGCCCGATCCAACGCGCGCCGGCGTGGCCCGCGAACACCGCCGGATCGAGCGCATCGCGCTTCACGCCGCGTTCGTCCGGCCCGACCAGCAGGAGTCGCCACCCACGACGCGCCGCCGTGGCGAGGAGCAGCTCGGGGATGCCCTTCTCCCGAACGAGCCGCCCGACGAAGCCCACCACGAAGTCGTCCGGGCCGAAGCCGAGGCTCCTGCGGATCGCGTCGCGATCGTCACGACCGAAACGCGTCGGCGAGAAGCGCGCGATGTCGATGCCATTGCCCAACGAGCGCAAGCGGTCGTTGGAGACGATGCGCTGTTGGCGCGCGGTCCGGACGTCTTCCGCGCTCTGACACAGCACCAGGTCCGCGAGTCGGGCCGAGTTGCGCTCGAGGGTCCGCCAGGTGCGGCGCACCCAGGGGCGTTGTCCCTCGTGGGAATAGAGCCCGTGGACCGTCGACACCACGCTGCGAACGCCCACCATCCGCGCGGCCAGCGCCGCCAGGGCGTTGATCTTCGGGTTGTGGGTGTGGATCAGCTCGAATCGCTCGCGGCGAAACAAACGCACGTAACGCCCGAGCGTCCGCAGATCTTCGAGTGGCTCGATCCGGCGGGAGTTCTCGACCAGATGCACGCGAAAGCCGTCGCGCCGGAGGGTCTCGACCATCGGTCCAGGACCGCACACGACGTGGACGTCGTGTCCCGCCGCGCGCGCCTCGCGCAGCTGGGGTCGCAGCAGGAACGCGCAGAAGTAGTCGGTGTTCGCAACGTGAGCGATTCGCATCTGCTTCTCTCTTCCAGCGGGCGGGTTTCTCAGTCCACGCCCCTTTCAGTCCACTCCAAGCCCGTCAGTCCACGCCCAGGCCCGTCAGTCCACGCCCATGCGCCGCGTCCAGTCGCTCCACACGACCAGGCTCCACAGACGCCACCCGTGATCGGTGACGCCGCGGTCGTGGTCGTCGAGCATCCGCGAGACCGATCCCACGTCGAAGACGCCCTGATCCTGCAGGCGCCGTTCGGCCAGGGTGTCGTGGGTCAGCTCGCGGAGGGGTCCGCGCAGCCACATCGAGAGCGGTGCCTCGAAGCCGTGTTTGGGGGCGCGGCGCACCTCGCGAGACAGCCAGCCACCGAAGACGTCGAGCAGCGCCGCCTTCGAGCGGGTCCCCCGGAGCTTCAGCCCGGAAGGCAGCCGCGCCACGTGCTCGACCAGGCGGTGGTCCAGGAACGGAACCCGGACCTCGAGGCCGAAGGCCATGCTGGCCCGGTCGACCTTGGTCAGCATGTCGTCGGGGAGCCCGAAGCCGAGGTCGACGCGAAGCTGGGTATCCAGAGCATCGCGGCCGCCCGCGAGCGCGTGATGTTCGTCGAAACGCTGGCGCGCGGAATCGCCGCGCCCCTCGAGGGCCGGCACCAACGACGTCTTCTGGCCGTCGCCGATCAGACGGGTCATGGCGAAGAGCCGGTCCGCCTCACCGATCCCGTCCACCTCGAGCACGCGTCGGGCGCGGCGCACCCACTCGCCGAGCCGGGTGCTGCGATCAGGCGAGAGAGAGCGCAGCCAGGGCGCGAGCCCTCGCTCACGCGCCGCGAGCGGGAGCCGATGCCAGCGCCGCAGCCAAACGTCCGCGCGATAGCGCCGGTAGCCCGCAAACAGCTCGTCGGCGCCGTCGCCGGCAAGCGCGACGGTGACGTGATCTCGGGCGCCGCGCGCGAGGGCGTGCACGGGCACGAGGGACGAATCGGCGAAGGGCTCGTCGAGCTCCTGCAGAAGGCTCGGCACCTCGGCCCCCGCCTGGCTCGAGCTGAGCGGGATCTCGACGTGGCGCGTTCCCAACCGCGCCGCCGTGCGACGCGCGCGCAGCGACTCGTCGAAACCGGGCGCGTCCGGAAACGCGAGCGAGAAGGTGGTGAGGTCGCCGCGCTCCCGCTTGGCGAGAGCGGCGATCAGACTCGAATCGATGCCACCGGAGAGGAAGCAACCTAGCGGTACGTCGCTGCGCAGCTGGATCCGTACCGCGTCCAGCATGCGCAGCGTCAGCTCCTCACGCCAGCCCGCGTCGGGCGCACCGTCGCGACCCGCGGGCAGGCGCCACCAACGCACGCGGCGGCTGCGTCCGGGTCGCCACTCCAAGAGACACCCGGGCGAGAGCTTCTCCACCCCCTCGAGCGCGGTCCGCGGCGCCGGCACGAAACCGAAGTCGAGGTAGGACGACAGCGCGTCCAGATCGAGACGCCGCGCAAACCTCGGGCCGGCCAATAGCCCCCGCAGCTCGGAAGCGAAGGCCACGCCGTCCTTGTCCTCGCGCAGGTAGAGAGGCTTGATCCCGAGTCGATCGCGCGCGAGCCACAGGCGCTTCTCTTCGTCGTCCCAGGCCGCAAACGCAAACATCCCGTTCAGCTCGGCGAGGACCGCGAGTCCCTCTCGCTCCAGCAGCTCGACCAGCACCTCCGTGTCCGTGCCGGTTCGCCAGGGGAAACCGGGGAGCCGACGCCGGAGCTCGTGGTGGTTGTAGATCTCGCCGTTGAACACGATCGTGAAGCGTCCCGAGCGGCTGCGCATCGGCTGAGCACCGGCCTGGCTCGGGTCGAAGACCGCGAGGCGACGGTGCGCGAAGCCACCCGCGAAGACGTCTCCTTCGAAGGGGAACGGCGCGAAGCACGCGCTCGCACCGCCATCGGGCCCGCGATGCGAGAGCGCCCGACCCATCGCGTCGAGCACGCCCGCGTCGACGGGTCCTCGGCCCACCCAACCGGCAATCCCACACATCTAGACGGCTCCCTTCGCGAGCCGATGACGCGCCTGCAATGCGGCGGGAATCCCGCGACACTGGTCGAAGAGCGCGCGGCGCAGGTGAGGGCGTCCCAGCGCCTGCACGGCCTTGACGAGCTCGAAACCCAGGAGACCCGGCAGCTCCCGCAAGAGCTCCCCGCGCGACGCGTTCCGCAGGCTGACCCAGAGCCGGTTGCGCACCAGGTAGTACTCGGAGAACGGGACCGAAGCCCCCGAGCCGCCCCGTGCATGCAAGGCCGTCGCGTCGGCACAGAAGCGGCTCTGCCAACCCGCCCGGCGCAGCCTCCAGGCGAGATCGACGTCCTCGTAGTACATGAACAAGCGCTCGGCGAAAGGCGACTCTTCGGGGCCCGACACGCTCGCGAGCGCTTCGCTCCGGTACAGGGTCGCGGCTCCACACGTGCCCCAGACATCCTCGTCGCGTCGGTATTGCGAGGCGGGCAGACCGCGGCCACGATCGACGAACCGGGTGTACCAGCGGTCGTAGCCGATTCCCGCCGAGTCGATGCGTTCGGGAGCATGCGCGTGGAGCAGCCGTCCCCCCGCGGCGCCGCGGCGCGGATCCTCGTCCAGGGCACCGCAGAGCGTCGCCACGTGGCCAGCCCCGAGCACCACATCGGGGTTCAACACCAGGAACGCGTCGCCGCGCGCACACAGGAAGTTCCGGTTGTGACCGCCGGCGTAGCCGACGTTCGACCCCACTGCGTCGAGCGAGACGTAGGGGTGGCGCTCCCGCAGACGCTCGATCGTCCCGTCCGTGGAGCCGCTGTCCACGACGAACACCTCGTCGACGATCGAGCCCTGCTTGCGCACGCCCGCCAGGCAGGCATCGATCTGGTTCGCGCTCTGGTGCGTCACGATGCTCACGCTGACGCGCATGCGTTTCCCCCTCCCGCCGCCACCAGCGCAACGACGCGTTCGCGAATGCGTTCCATGGACTCCGGCGCGGCGAACGCAGCCCGCTCGCCCGACGTCAGCGTGGGCAGCCCCCCGTTTCGCACCGCATCCAGCCAGCGGTCGAGCTGGCGACCGAGCGCCCGGGGCTCCGCCGGGTCGATGACGACACCGGTGCCGGCGGTCGCGACCCAATCGGCGAGACCCCCCGCTGGCGTCCAGGCCAGGAGCGGGCGTCCCGCCGCGATCGCATCAAAGCACTTCCCCGGAATCGGATCGGTTCCGAACGGAGCGTCCGCGCTCAGCACCAGCGCGGCATGTGCTGCAGCGAGTTCGCGTCCCAGCGCCGCGCGCGGAACCGCGGGCGCGATCATCACCCAGTCCTGCAGGCCCCGCGCCCCGATTTCTCCGCTCAGTCCCGCTTCGGCGCCGAGCAGTCGCAGCGCGAAGTGCGCGTTGGGCCGACGCGCACGCCACGCGACCAGGGCATCCAGGAAGCGCCCGAAGCTCGACGCCATCTGGTTCAGTCCAATGGAACCCGCGTGGACCAGCCGCAGGGTGGGTCCGCTGGGAGCGGGCATCGGAGCGGGATCCTCCGGTGCGAAGCCGGTCAACACCGTCGTGCTGCGCGCGGCGAGGTCGGGACAGCGCCGCACGGCGCGCTCATGCGCCGCGGCGCCGGCGAACACCACGCTGCCCGCCCGCGCGAACACCGCCGCTTCCAGACGGGACTCCAAGCGACGCCGCGCCGGACCGAAGTCGACCCGGGTGGGACAATCGAGCCAACCGTCCCGGAAGTCGGCGAGCCAGGGCAGGCCCTGTCGCGACAACGCCCAGCCGACGCCGTGGGCCGAATAGGGAGGTGCGGTCGTATAGACCGCGTCGAAGCGGGCCGTGCGCGTGAGCGCCAGCGCGGCCGGAATCGCCAGCGCGCTCCAGCCTACGGCCAGGTCCGGAACCAACCAACGACGCAAGCGACCCGGGCCCGGTGTCGTGCGCGATCCGCGGGGCACCGACCGGCGTCGATCTCGCCAGTCGGCCACGCGACCCCAATCGGGATTGGGCACGCGAACCACGCGCGCGACCTCCGGAATCCGACGGAGGCCTTCGGGATCGTGGGCCCAGGCCGCGTCATCAACGGTGAGCACCCAGGGTTCGTCCCCCCGCTCCGCGAGATGCCGGACCCACTGCAGGGTCCGGTGCACGCCCCCGCCGCCGAGGGGCGGGAAGTAGTACGCCACCACCAGCACCCTCATGCGGGCACCTCGGCCGGTGCCACCGCCGAGCGGGATACGCTGCGCTCCCGCGCGACGCCGATGGCTGCGATCGTCAGGTAGAGCACGAGGACCTGCGCGCGGTGGCGGTAGGCCGTTCCGAGGTTGGCCTCGACCAGTGCGTACGCGACGGTGATGAGCACCGCGATCGCCAGCAGCGGCAGGCAGGCGGCTTCGCGACGCTGCCAGAGGCCACGCAACCCGAACCCGATTTGGGGTAGGAGTGCATACCAAGCCAGCATCTCGGGGAGCGTCATCCATTGCCGCGCGTTCCAGAGCTGCCACGGCGCGGGGGCGAAGAGGAAGTAGCCGAGTCCGACAGGCAGGAAACGAAGCGCGGCCAAGGGCGAAGACACGTCCGCGTCTCCGTGGTAGGCCGAGCCACCAACGGCGAGGTTGCGCCGGTGCTGCTCGAGCAGGTCGAATCGCAACGAAGGCATCTGCTCGCTCTGCAGCCCGGCTGCGCCCGTGAGGGCTACGCCCGCGAGGGTGGCCGCCACCAGCAACAGCGCCGGGACGCTGCGCAAGCGCGGCAACACCAGACCGACCGCCGCCCCGGCCAGGACGATCCAGACCAGGTAGTCCCGCAGCTGCGAGAGCAACGCGACACCGACGCAGAGTTGGACCAGCGCGCCGGCGGAGGGTCGCTGCTGGAGCCGCTGGGTGCCGCGTACCACCAGCAAGAGCGTCACGATCGCGGCGGCGTCCTTCAGATTGAGGCTCGACCAGAGCACCAGGGACGGGAAGAACGCCGCGAGCCCCGCGGCGATGCGGGCGGCCCGAACGTCGGCGAGGTCACGCGCGATCCGGTAGACGAGCACCACCGAGCCACCGGCGATCGCAGCGTTCGAGAACGTCACCGCGAGCGGAACGAACCCCACCGCCGAGTAGACGAGAGCGTTCCACACGTAGTAGCCGGGCTTCGCGTGGATGTTCTCCGGAAGGCTGCCCTCCCCGGCCCAGGCCCGGGCCATGGCCTCGCCGAGCCACTCGTAGCGGCGCTGGTCGAGAGAGAAGAAGTTCTCCGGCGCCAACGTCGCGATCACCGTCGCGACGATCAACCGCACCCCGACCGCGGCCGCGACCAGGGCGAACAGGGCCTGGGCTTCGTCACGGGGCACGCGCAAGGCGATCCAGGCGAAGAGCGGAAGCGCCAACACGAAGCACACGGCCAACGCCGAACGCAGGCTGTTCGGCAGTGCAAGCGTCATCAGGCACAGGAGTCCGCCAAAGACGACGGCGCGCTGCAGCTCCCCGTTCCGGTTCACCCCTCGCCTCCCTGGGCCAGGCGCTCGCGTTCCACGGCAAGACCGGCGTGCTCCGGCCAACGCCGCTCGGCCTGACGCAAGACGGCTTCGGCCCGAGAGGTTTCCCCCGCCACCCGCCAACCGCGGGCCGCCGCGAAGGCGAGCTGGGGGCGTTCGGGCGCGAGGCGCGCACCAGACTCGTAGATCGACGCGGCCGCCGCGTAGTGCCCCGCGCGCTCGAGCGCGAGACCGGCTGCCGCGTGGACCTTGGGGCGTCGGGGCAGCATCGACTGCCACGTTTCGCCCGGAACCCCGAGCCGATCGAAGCGGGTCACGACATCCGCCACGGACTCCGGGCGAACGTCGATCCCGCGCGCCAGGTCCGCCAGGGCGGTTTCACGATCCCCGCGCTGCCATGCCAGGGCTGCGCGTTCGAAACGCAGCGCCGGCGACACCGGGTCGCGTAGGATCGCCCGGTCGAGATCCGCCCTTGCGCCCGCTTCGTCCCCGAGCCGCCAATGGAGACGCGCCCGCTCCGCGAACGTGACGGCGCGCGCCGGAGCCCAGGCACAGGCCCGGTCGCGTGCTTCGCGTGCCGCACGACGAATCGAACCGTCTCCGCCCCCCAGCACGAGCTTCGCTTCGGCGATCTCCGCCCGCTGTCGCCAGGCGTCCACGGAACGCGGTCGCAGCTTACGCGCGTCCCGTGACGCCGCCGCGGCTTCAGCGAAGGCGCCGCGTTGCAGGGCGTGATCCGCTCGGGCCATCGCCTGGGCAAACGCGAACTGGCTGCCGGCCTCGACGACGACCCACGCGGCCAACAAGACCCCCGCCGCACGGACCCAGACCCCCGAGACCTCGGGGCCCAGCGAGCGCAACCCGACTCCCAGTACACACGCGGCGGGAAACGCCAATGCGAACACCCGAAGCGGCGAATCGAAGCACGCGAAGATCCAGAGGGTCGCAGCGGCCGTCGCCGTGCTCGCGGCCCACACCGTACCCACCCGCAGGGCCCGCACGATCGCTACCCCCAGCGCGAGCAGCAAGAGCGCACCCGCCGCGCCGAACTCCCACAGGAGCTGCAGCGGCTCGTGGTGCGCGTGACGCGGGGCGTACGCCAACGTGTCGGGACGCATCGCCAGGAACGCATCCCGGTAGCCGCCGAGCCCCACGCCGACGGGCCACGCGTCGACGAGCCCGCGGACGCCGACGGCGTTGAGCTGCCAACGGATCCCGACCGACGACTCGCCAGCGGGGCCCGCCCAGGGAAACCACCCGGGCGCCAGGACCGGGAGCGCGAGTGTCGCAGCCGCCGCCAGCGCGAAGGCACCGGCGGTCCAGGCTGGAAGGGATCGCGGCCAATGGATCCTGCGCGAACCCACGCGATCGGGCCAACACGCGATGGCGATCCCCACGAGCAGCGCCAAGCCCCCCGCCCGC
This sequence comes from Myxococcota bacterium, assembly GCA_039030075.1. Taxonomy (NCBI): domain Bacteria; kingdom Pseudomonadati; phylum Myxococcota; species Myxococcota bacterium. The sequence goes on from JBCCEW010000014.1 coordinate 71,966, forward strand.
GACCCCGTCGCGAGCACGGCGAGTGCCTGAGTCCCGACGAGCACGCCGAGATTCCGCGCCAGCCGCGGAGCGCCGGCCCGCACCGCCCGACGCCACGCGGAGAGCGCCAGGGCGCTCGGCAACAGCAGGAACGCCGCCAAGCGCGCCGGGTTACCGAAGGGAGCCGCGGCGGCCCCGAAGTCTCCGCCCCGGATTGCCCAGAGCGCTACCCCCGTTCCCAGTGCGAGCAACCCCGCCCGCATCGCGTGTTGGACGGGACGCGGCGCCATCGCCGCAGCGAGGCACCAGGCCAGGCACACGCCCACGGCGACACCGGCCTGACGTGCTTCGCCAGGAACCGACGCCATGGACGCATGGGCCATCAGCGCCGCCAGACACAGCGGGACACCCAACCCGAGGGATGCGGGTGCGGGACGGAGGCGGCCCACGCCGAACACGACCGCGAGCGGAATCGCCACGGCGAACCACACACCCGCCTCGACGACGCCCGTGCGGCCATCGAAGAGGACGGCGAGCCCCACGAGTCCGGTCCACGCGAGGCCCAGCCCCCAGTGCCGCGCGCTAACCCGCACCCGCGGCCGCCCCATCGCTCGCCGGGTCTTCGACACCGTACTGGTAGTAGCCGTAGAGCATCGAGCGTTCGTCGACGGGCGCCTTGTTGAGGACCACCCCGTAGAGACGCCCCCCAGAGCGTTCCAACTGGCGGAGCGCGGTCTTCACGATCTTGAGATCGAAGCGCCCGCGTTCCACGACGAAGAGGACGCCATCCACGAGCCCACAGAGGAGCGACGAATCGATCAGCCCTCCGGCGGGCGGCGAATCGAGGAGTACGTACTCGTAGTCCTCACGGAGCCCGACGATCAGCTCCTGCAACCGACGCGACTCGATCAGCTCGGCCGGGTTCGGCGGTCGGGTGCCGGCGGGGAGCACATCGAGATGCTCGATCCGACTCGCACACACCGCGCTCTCCAGCGACGCATCCCCGGCCAACACGTCCGCCAGCCCGGTGCCCTCCCCCATCCCGAAGAACCGGTACAGGCTGGGTCGACGCAGATCCGTGTCGATGAGCAGAGTGCGTCGCCCGGATTGGGCGAGCGACACTCCGAGGTTCGCCAGCACCGTCGACTTCCCTTCTTCGGGCCCGGTGCTGGTCACGAGCACCACGCGCCGCGGCCGATCGACGTGGCTGAAGCGAAGATTGGTGCGCAGTGAGCGGAAGCTCTCCCCGATCAGCCCCGAGGATGCCTCGGCCACCAGACGTCGGCTCTCTCCCTCGAACTCGCGCAGCACGCCGAGGGTCGGCAGACCGAGCACGCGCTGGATGTCGTCGGGCGTCGCGGCCGTGCGATCGAAGACTTCGACGGCGTAGGCCAGGGCCAGCCCGAAACACAGCCCCAGTACCGCCGCGATCACCAGCGCCCGGAGCGCCGCTGGCCCCACCGCGACGCGCGGGAGCTTCGCGGTCTCCAGGATCCGGATGTTGCCGCCCGCACCGTCCTCTTCGAGGTCGGCTTCCTTGAGCTTCTTGAGCAGCACCTGGTAGAGCTCCTGCTCGAGCTCGACGTCGCGCTTGAGGATTCGATACTGGATCCACTTGTGATGGTCGGCGGTGCGCTGGGCCTGCTCGGCATCGAGCCCTGCGCGCAGACTGACCAGCTGCGCCTCGAGCTCTTGCACCTTCGGGTGCAGGCTCCGGTAGCGGCGTCGGAGCTGGCGCAACTCGACTTCGGCGTGGGCGATCCGCTCGCGAAGAGCCGCCTGGGCCGGGTCCGTCGCGGCGGGGCCATCGCCCACCGTCCCGGCGAAGTCGAGCTTCTCCACCTGGATGTACTCGATCAGCCGCTCCTCGGAGCGGCGCAGGCTGTCGCGCACCGCTTCGGTCTCGGACGTCAGCCACGCCACCGAGCGCCGCTGAGCCGCGGAGCGCTGCTCCTGCGAGTAGTCGATGTAGGACTCGGCCATCGCGTTCGCCATGTCGCGGGCGATCGCCGGGTCCGGGTGGGTCACGCGCAGCAGCACGATGCGGGTGTCACGCACCCGCTCCACCTGGGTTCGCGCGCGGAGCGAGGCCAGCAGGGCGTCGCGGCGCTCGACCGGGCTCTCGTCGTCGATGCGACCGAGCAAGATTCCCGCGCCTTCGATGACCGGTTGGCTGCGCATGATCTCGAGCTGAGTCTCGAAGGAGCGCTGCTCGAGCAGGTACCCCTCGATCGCGCTGGCCCGATCCGAGAGCACGCCGCGCTGGGGCGTCGCGCCGACCAGGATCCGCGTCATCGCCTGGTAGACGGGGTCCACCCGATAAGCCAGGGCCGCGGCGACCACGACGAACCCCACGAAGACGCCCAGCACGATGCGCCAACGGCGCTGCAGGAAGCCGAGGGAATCGAGCAGGTGGGGATCGTCGTGCATGACCGAGTTGCGCGGCTCGCTCACAGGGCCTCCTAGAAGAAGCTCTCGGGCACGACGACGAGATCGCCGGCCTCGAGATCGATGTCCTTGGCGCCCGGCTTGCCGTCGACCAGATCGCCGACTCGCACCCGCACTACCGCGCGCTCCTCGCCCTCACCGCGCACCAGACGCACGCGGTTCAGCGACGCGTACTCGGTGAAGCCCCCCGCGACGAGCACCGCGTCCAGCACCGTCGCAGCGTCGGCCAGGGCGTAGGCGCCGGGCTTCTCGACCTCGCCCATCACGCGAACGCGTCGCGGAATCCCCGCGGCCGGGTCCGAACGCGAGATCACGACCAGCACGTCACCGGCTTCCACCGGCCGGTTCTCGGACAGGTCCCCGGAGAGCAGCGCCGCCACGTCCACCGGGGCCGTCCACTTCGGGTCACCGTCGCCCGGCGCGCGCAGGGGTTCACCGGGTTCGGGCGCCCCCATCCGGTAGAACTTCGCGGCCGATCCCGCATCGAGGCCGAGCCCGCCGGCCGCGAACAAGAGGTCCAACAGGCGCGTGTCCTCACCCACGGCGTACTGGCCAGGCCGCGCGACGGAACCGATCACCCAGGCCTTGCGCCGGGCGGAGGACACCAGCGCAACGCTCACCCGCGGCTCTCGGAGGAAGTCGCGTGCGAGTCGCTCCCGCAGGCGTTCGGCCAGCGCGCGCGTCGAGAGCCCCGCGGCCTCGACTTCGCCCGCCAGCGCGTGACGCAAACGGCCCGACGCGTCGATCTCGTGCTCGCCCGAGAGATCGTGCTCTCGCCACACCTGCACGTCGACGACATCGCCGGGCCCCAGGCCGTAGTCCGTCACCTCTTCCGCGACGACGGGCGACGCCCAAAGCAGAAGAATCCATACGAAGCAATGCCACATCTTCAGTACCGGTAGGAAAGCGTCGCGGTGACGCGGTTCTGGTCGAAGTCATCGAGGGTGTAGGCGCCGCGGTTGGCCCAATGGCGGTAGCCGAGAATGAGCTGCAGGCGCGTCCCGAGCTGTCGGCGCACCCGCACTTCCACGCCCCCGAAGAAGTTGGTGCTCGGGCTTCCCGCGAAGTCGCGCGAACCCTCGGCGTCGAGGTAGGTCAGGAAGCCCTCGATCTCGCCCGTCGTGCGCGGGCCGAACTCCTTCTCGATGCCGACGCGCCCGGTGGTGTCGTGGAACTCGCCGCCCTGGAGGTCGCTGGTGAAGCGGCTGTGGGCCCCGGCCTCGAAGTTCCAGCCGCGGCGATGGCGATAGCGCAGCTGTGCCGACCCGAGCAGGCGCGGCACGTCCGAGCGGCGCACGAAGTCGATCACTCCGTAGCCGCCGGCCAGCTCGAGTTCGAGGCGCGACAGCAAACGCGTCTCGAAGCCGAGGCGTCCCATGTAGAGCGTGTGGTCGGCGCTCGGGTCTTCGTCGAACTGACGGGCTCGCACCCGACCGCGCGCATAGAGCGCGCTGCGTCGCCCGAAGGCGCGTCGCAGCTCGACGCTCCCGCCTCCTTGCCAGTAGTCGGCGCGAAAGCGGCCGCCGGCTCGTCGCTGGGCGCCCTGTCCGGTGTTCAGCAGCGTGAAGCGCTCGGTGTCGAAGCGGGCCCCCTCGAGCGCGAAGATGACCTCGCGAATCGAGTCGAAGGCGTGGGCGAAGCGCAGCTCGGCCGAGGCCAGGTTCGTCTGCTGCAGGTTCGAACCCTGGTCTTCGGGGAGCCCGAGGAACTGGGGCTGGGGGGTGTAGACGTCGCTGAGGCGCAGCGTGAGGCCGCGCCACAGGCCCAGCTCCACATCGGCCTTGGCGCGATAGAACACCTGGTCGTCGAGTTCCCGCGTATCGAGGTACTGGCGGAAATCCGCCCCGACCTCTGCGCCGAGGTCGTAGGCGCGCCCGCGGTAGCCGAGCTCGAGTGCGGGTTGCACCCAGAGTGCGACGTCGCCCTCGGGATCCCTACGGCGCTGAAAGACGTTGTCGTCGGCCAGGCCATGCAGCGTCAACGAGGGGTGCCAGCGGAAGCGACGCACGTCGCCCTCCTCCGCGAACCCGGCTTCGGCATGCGCGACGACGAGCCACGCGAGCCACCCCGCGACGAGACGCGTGCGACCACTCATAGGTCCGCCGGCAGGACGGGGGACAGGGGTCGCGAGTAGAGCCGCTCGAGTTCGTCGTCGGTCAGCGCGGCCGGCGGCGCGAAAGCCGTCCCACCGAGTCCGCGCGAGAGGAACCCGGACGCGAGGCGTGCCACCATCGGCTGGGCCAGGTTCGCGCTGGCCGCGTGGCGGGTGACCGCCGCGCCGGGCGGGCCCTCGCGGAATCCGAAGCCCTCGAGCAGGTCCACGTAGTCGCGACCGCGATCGCTCCGTCGGGTCACGACGATCCGATCGATTCCATGTCCGGTCGGCACGCGCGCGCGCACGACGTGATGTCCCGACGCCATCCGCAGCGTCGCGACATGGGCCCAATGGAACGGTCCGCGACCCACCTCGGGCTCGACCCACGCCTCGGCGACGCCGTCGACCGACCAGTACTGCCGGCCTTCGCCGAGCAGCCGCGCGGTGATCGTGTAGAGCCCGGGCTCGGTGAGATCGATCCGGTAGCGGAACTCGGCGCGCCCGTGCTCGGCTTCGGCCCAGGCCCCGGCGGACGCATTGCCTCCACCCTCGCGGGTGTCGCCCGACGCGTTCGTCGCCGAGGCGTAGCGTTCGCCCTCGATCCCGAACGAATCGAGCGCCGGCAGGTGACGCTCGAGACCCATCGCGTGAACGAGCGAGCGCGCTTTCGCACCGAAGGTCAGACCGCGACCGGGTTGCCAGCCATTGCTCGGCGCGACACACAGCGTGCGCTCGACGGCGAGCTCGACACGCGTCGCCGCCGCCCCCTGACCCAGCCGACCGCTCACTTCGTGCGGACCAACGGTGAGCGGAAAGAGCGTCTCGGCCGACCCCAGGCCGAGTTCCGTCACCTTCACCGGCTGCAGGGCGGCCCGGTCCACGGTCCAACGCTGCCCACCGCGCCCTTCGACGGACAAGCGGTACAGGCCGGTGACCGGGACGTCGACGATCACGCGAATCGGCGTCCCCGCCGGTGCGGATGGAACCTCCGCCAACACGTGCAGGGGCCGCGGCGGCCCTTCGCTGGGTTCGTTGCGCTCGGGGCACAAGAGCGCGAAGCGATCCGCGTCGCGGGCGCCCGGCGGCAGTGCGTGATGCAGCCCGAAGGCCTCGGTGAGGTCGCGCGCCCATTCCTCGTGGGAGACGATCGCCTCGCCGCGCGACCACTGGGGATGGTCGATCTGGGGCAGCCCGAGCGGCGATTGGGCCAGAGCGGACCAACCCACCCAGAGCGCAGCGCCTGCGACTCCGAGCGAGCGTCGCCAGCGCGCCCGGGGGTCACGCCGACCGCGTCTCCTCGCCCCATAGTTCTTTGCGCGCACGGCGCCCAACGTCCACCTCAGCGAAAACCGGGAAGGGAGCTACGTGTTTCTCTTCGGGTGGATTCCGGGTTTCCTTGACCTTCCCGGGGCTTGGAGCCCTCGCGTGCCGCCGCGCGAGGGCGCGCGCGACCGGCAATCCGCCCGCAAGCCGGGCCGCCCTCGCGGATTCCACGGACGCGCGGGTGATCCCCAGGGGGCCGGCTCAAGGGCGCGTGCTTTTTTGCCGATGCTTTCGGTACCCTTGGAGGGCGAACTGCGTATCCGAGCAGGACACGCTGGACGCACCGCGAGATGGAGGATTTTCCCTTCACCGACCCGTGGGTCGGGAGGGGACCGGGCCAGCCACCCGGAGAGGAACGCCGCCGAAGCGGCCGACCCCTCGAATCGGCTCCCGCGAATGGAACGCAACGAACCGCACCAACCGGGTCGACCCGACCGACGTCCCATCGCCACCGGCCACGCCTAGCGCTGTGTCCCGGCGGTGGGCCGGGGAACACGCGATGGCGACGCCTGACTTCACAGCGCGCACGCTCCGCCGTCTACTGGCGAGCGGCGTCACGAACCGCGCCGAACGGCTGTTGGCGAAGATGCCTCCTGCCGACGTCGCGCCGCTGCTCTCCGACCTCACCCAGGACGAGGTTCGGATGGTCGTCGACGGTTTGTACCGCCAGCGGCGGGCCGCGCTCGTCCTCCGCGAACTCCCGCCGGAGATGCTGCCCCAGCTCTTCGATGCCCTGACCGATCAGCGCATCGCCGACGTCATTGCGCGCCTCGAGATCGACGACCTCCTCGAGTTCGTCGAGTGGATCCCCGAAGAGCGCCGCGACGACGTACTCCAGCGGCTGCCCGACTATCGCCGCGACGAGCTGATGAAGGCCGAGCTCTACCCCGAGTCGAGCGCCGGCCGCGTGATGATCACGAGCTTCGTCGCGCTCGACGAGAAGATGACCGCCCAGGAGGCGATCGACTCGATCCGTTCGGTGGGCGACGACGACGAGTCGATCCTCTACCTCTACGTGGTCGACGATCAGCGCTGCCTGCGCGGCGTCGTGCCGATCCGCCGCCTGGTGGCGGCGCCCCCGGACCGACCGGTGGGCGAGTTCATGATCCCCGAGCCCGTGTGCGTTCGCGCCGAAGCCGACCAGGAGGAAGTCGCGGCCGCCGTGCGGCGCTACGACCTGCTCGCCGTTCCCGTCGTCGACGTAGACAACCGCATGCTCGGAGTGATCACCGTCGACGACGTCATCGACGTGATCACCGAAGAGGCGACCGAGGACATGTACCACCTCGCCGGTCTCTCCGACGAGGACCGCGTCTTCAGCCCGGCCCACACTTCGATCCGCAAGCGCCTGCCGTGGATGCTCGTGAACCTCGCCACCTGCTTCCTGGCCGCGTGGGTCGTCGGCCTCTTCGAGCGCACGATCGAGCAGGTGGTCGCGCTCGCGGTCTTCATGCCGGTGGTCGCGGGCATGGCCGGCAACGGGGGCACCCAGTCGCTGACCATCATCACGCGGGCCATCGCCCTCGGCGAGCTCGAGTTCTCGACGGGCCTGCGCGCGGCGGCGAAGGAGCTGTCGGTGGGCCTCGTGATCGGCGCGATCACGGGCATCGCCAGCGGGGGAATCGTCTATTTCTCCCAGGGGAGCCCGGTGCTGGGTCTCGCCCTCTTCCTCGCCATGGTGGTATCGATGGCCGTCTCCGGGCTGATGGGCGCCGCCGTCCCGCTGAGCCTGAAGGCGCTGCGCCAGGACCCGGCGCTGGGCTCGGGGGTGATCGTCACGACCTTCACCGATGTCTTCGCCTTCTTCGCGTTCCTGGGGATCGCCACCTTGCTGCTGGATCGCCTCCCCGCCTGAACAGCAACACGCAAGCGATCCCACCCGAGGCCGAGCGGGCTACCCTGCCCCGCATGTCACTCCACACCCCTCTCTGTGATCTCGTCGGTGTCGACGTCCCGATCTTCCTCGCCGGCATGGGCGGCGTCGCCTACGCCGACGTCTGCGCCGCGGTTTCCGAAGCCGGCGGCTTCGGCACCCTCGGCATGGCCGGCGCTAGCCCCGAGGAGATCCGCGCCGAAATGGCGCTCGTCCGCGAGAAGACCGACAAGCCCTTCGGCGTCGACCTCCTCGCCGCGCTCCCCGAAGCGATGATGGCGTCGATCGATGTGATCATCGAAGGCGGCGCCAAGGCGTTCATCGCCGGTCTTGGTGTACCCGGTCCGGTGATCCAACGCTGCCACGACGCCGGCCTGCTCGTGATGAGCATGTGCGGCAAGGTCGAACACGCCCGCGCCGCCGAGGACGCCGGTTGCGACGTGGTGGTGGCCCAGGGCACCGAAGCCGGGGGGCACACGGGCCAGGTCGCCGGCATGGCGCTGATTCCGCAGGTCGTCGACGCCGTCGACATTCCGGTGCTCGCCGCCGGCGGGATCGTCGACGGCCGAGGGCTGGCCGCGAGCCTTGCCTTCGGCGCCCAGGGCGTCTGGATGGGAACCCGCTTCATCGCCTCGCAAGAAGCGCGCGCGAACGAGGGCTACAAGAAGCGACTCACCGAAGTGGGCTCGGCCGACACGGCGATCACGCGTTCCTACTCGGGAAAACCGATGCGGGTCGTGCGCAATGCGTGGGTCGACGACTGGGAGCGTCGCCCCGAAGACATCCTGCGCTTCCCGGAGCAGATGACCCACTCGGCGAACGAGGGCGTCCTCCTGTTCATGACCGTCGACGCCGACGATTTCGATCAGAGCCGCGCGTGCATGCCGTGCGGTCAAGGCGCGGGCGCCATCCAGGACATTCCCACCTGTCAGGAGATCATCGACCGCGTGATGCGCGACGCGTCGGACACCATCGAGCGCGTCCACGGCCTGCGCTAGCGCGCGTCGAGCTCCTCTCAGCCCCTGCGCCGGCGGGGCCGGAATGCGATGAAGCTCAAGTCGTCGGGCTTGCTCGGATCCTGGTCGGCGGGTACCTGCATGCGCGTGCGGGCGAGTTCGGCGAGGCGAGCTGCCGACCCCTCGAGGTCGCCCGCGCACACCAGCGAGACGATCTCTTCGGTATGCAGGTTGTCGGCGAGACCATCGCTCGCGATGAGCAGCGTGTCGCGCGCCGCCAGCTTGCGGGTGGACCCCATCTCGATCCGCATGTCATCGGCGCCCAGGACGTTCGACACGATGTGGCGCTCTTCGTGATGCATCGCCTCCCCCTCGTCGATCACACCGGCCTCGAGCGCGAAGCCCACGGGAGAATGCGCGACGCTCTGCAACTTCAGCCGGCCGCGCTGACCGAACTGCAGGATCATCGAATCGCCGACGTGATAGGGCCGGAGTCGGTCGCCATCCACTTCGACGACGGCCAACGTGGTCCCCGCGCCGACGCCGATCTCGAGCACGGCCTGGTTCGCCCGCTCGAATCCGTTCAGGATCGCCGTGCGGAGCATCCCGCCCTCGGCCTCCCCTTCCTGCAGGGCCAGCCCGAGCGCCTCGATGGCGCGATGAGCCGCTTCGGCGCCCGCGCGCTCGCCGCCCATCCCATCCGCCACGGCGAGGACGAAGGCGTCCTCGAAACCGAAGACCGCCAGTCCATCCTCGTTCGGTCCGGCGCGGCCGGGGCTGCGACAGCTGAAGAACGCGACCTCGCCCGCGCCCAGCGGATGCACCCGGACTTCGTCCATCTCGCCGTCTTCGACGCGGTAGAGCGGGCACGCGTCCGACATGCGCGAGAGATTAGCCCCGTCGGCGCGACCGCAAGGACGGGGATTTCCCTATGTTCCGCGGCGACTCATGGCGCCCGCGTCCTCGGATCATCAAGCCGCGACCCCCGATGTCGCCCCCCGGCCGCGCCGCGCGCTCGTGCTCTCGGGCGGCGGCGCGCGCGGTGCCTACGAGGCGGGCGTCCTCGCCCACGTCTTCGAGCACGTGCTTCCCGAGCTGGGCCCCCAGGCCGCCTTCGACGTGGTCTCGGGCACCTCGGTCGGAGCCATCCACGCCGCCTTCGCGGCGGCCACGGCCGACCTGCCCCCGGCCGAGCGGGCCCGCCGCCTCATCGACACCTGGCATTCGATGCGCATCGACGAGGTCATCCAACTCGACGCAGCCGACCTGTTGAAGATTCCGCTGCGCGCGCTCGGCTTCGCAAAACGCAAGCCGCGCGGGAAGGGGCTGGTGGGGGGCCTCGTCGACTTCTCCCCTCTCGAGTCGCTGGTCGGGCGCGCGGTCCCCTGGGAATCGCTTCACGCCAACCTGCACGAACGACGCCCGGCCGTCCTGTGCATCTCCTGCACCGAGGTGCGCAGCGGACGCGTGACCATCTTCATGGACGGCGCACTCGCCGACGCGTCGCCCTGGCAACACGACCCGAACGCGCAAGCGATCTCGGGGCCGATCGGTGCACGCCACGTGCGGGCCTCGGCCGCGATCCCTTTCTTGTTCCCCTCGGTGCGGATCGGCGAGCGTTTCTACGTCGATGGCGGCCTGCGCATGAACACGCCGCTCTCACCGGCGGTGCGCCTGCGTTCCGAACGGATCCTGGTCATCGCGCTCAAACCGAAGCCGGTCATCGATGCCGAGGCGCCGCCCTATCCCGAAGAGGTCATCACCCAGCCTGCGTTCCTGCTCGGCAAGGTCCTGGACGCCCTCACCCTCGATCAGATCGAGTACGAACTGCAGCGCATCGAACTCATCAACGCGATGCTCGCCCAGGGCGAAGAGGTCTACGGGCCCGAGTTTCGCGAGCGCATCAACCCGGCGGTGCGCCGACGCCGCGGGGTCGGCTTTCGTCCCGTCGAAACGGTGACGATTCGGCCGAGCGAGGACATCGGCCGCATCGCGGCGCGCTGCTATCACGCGTCGGGAGGCACCCGCTCCCTGGGCGTGCTCCCCGAGCTGCTCGCGCGTGCCGCTTCGAGCGGCGTTCCCGCCGACGAAGCCGACCTGCTCTCGTATCTCTATTTCGACGGGCGCTTCACCCGCGAGCTGATCGAAATGGGCATCGCCGACGCACGCGAGCAGGAGAACGAGCTCGCCGCGCTGCTCGCGGTCTAGGGCGCCGCTTTCGCGTCCGGGGTCGTCCAGTAGCGCGCTCCCGACACTGCGCAGGCGAGGATCGCGCCGAGTTGCGCCGGGACCCAGGCGCGCTCCCAGCCTGCTCGCTCCGTGACTTCGGTGTTCCCCGCGAGCGCGTCGCACAGCGTGGGGGCGGTGGCGGCGGCGGTCTCCCAGAGCCCGAAGGCGACGCCGAGACCCAGCAGCCACAGCGGTACGACAGGGACCAGGCACCAGCGGAGGGCGCTGCGCCAATGCAGCGAACCCTGCAGCAAGCCGGCGGCGACGAGGGCGAAGACCGCGAAGAGCAAGGTCGTCGAGAAGAGTTCGCGGCTGCAGTCGGCCTGCGGAACCACCGCGAGCAGCAGCGCATGGGCGTAGATCAGCAACCATCCGACGAGCCCGCAGCCGATGCGCAAGAACAGTTCGGCGAAGGACATGGCGGCGGCGGTCTCCCCAAGAACGCGACCCCGGGCGTGCGCGGACCGGCGCAGGATAGCGGCCGCCCATGTCGAGGGAACGACGAGTGCGTTGCTTCCACCCCACTCACCGTGCCTGTTCCCTTGCGAAGCGCCTCCCGGGCCCGGATCATGCGGCCTCACAGGCGCACGGGCGCCACCGGGTGGTGGCGCTCGAGCAAGCCGTTCTGGGAGGCTGGTTCGCATGGGAATGCTCTCTGAGTTCAAAGACTTCGCGATGCGCGGCAACGTGGTCGACATGGCCGTGGGTGTCGTGATCGGCGGAGCGTTCGGGAAGATCGTCACGTCGTTCACGAACGACATCCTGCTACCCCCGATTGGCCTCGCCACGGGCGGTGTCGACTTCTCGAATCTGTCACTGACGCTCAAGGAAGCCGCCGGCGAAGCGGCCGCGGTGACGGTGAACTACGGCGTCTTCATCAACACCGTGATCGACTTCCTGATCATCGCGTTCGCGATCTTCCTGGTCGTGAAGGCCATGAACGCCGCGACGAAGGAAGAGGAAGAAGCCCCGGCGGCGCCGCCCGAGCCGTCGAAGGAAGAAGTGCTGCTGACCGAGATCCGCGACGCCCTGCGCCGCTGATCCGGCCCTGGAGAATCGAACGCACCTCGGTGGACGGCGGGTAGGCTCCCGTCGTCCACCGTGGCCGCATGGGTGACGCGCCCTCGCCCGGACGGCTTCGGTGCTCGGAACCGCCATGCCGAAGCTTGCTCTGCTCGGGTGTCTGCTGCTCTTCTGGGTCGGCTGCGCCTCGATCCCCGAACTCCCTCCGCTCGAGGTGGCCCCCCTCGAGCCGGGGAAGCGCGAGCGCGTCGCGCCGGACCAGGTGTGGTTGATCGTCGACGTCTCGGGGTCGATCGATCCACAGACCCAGTTCCCCGAGGAGAAGGCGGCGCTCCGCTCCTTCGTGGCCGCGATGCCCGAAGGCGACTACGCCGCGGGGCTCGTGGCATTCGGCGGCTTTCGTCGGCAGGTCCTGCCCCTCGAACCCTTCGATCGCCCCGCGTTGAGGCGCGCTGCCGCAGAATTGCCTTTCCTCGACGAGGGCACGCCGCTCCACACCGTCCTGTCCGAGGTCGGCGAGTCTCTCGAAGGTCAGCGCAAACGTGCGGCGCTCGTCATCTGGAGCGACGGCCTGCCGAGTGGCCCTGCCGGCCGCCAGGTCGACCCGCAGCTCGCGCTCGATCGGGCGCGCGCGCTGTCCGAGGCCTACGACGGCCGCGTCTGCATCCACACCGTCCAGGTCGGGAACGATCCGCCCGGAGGCGACTTCCTCCGCGAACTGTCGGAGACGTCGAAGTGCGGCTCTCACCGCGGGCTTTCGTCGTTGGACACGGCCGAGGCCCTGCTCGACTTCGAGCGCAAGGTGTTCCTGCGCAAGGTCCGCAAGCCGAAACCAAAGCCCAAGCCCGCGAAGCCCGCACCGAAGACGAGCGGTGCGCCCAACGACCGAGACGGGGACGGCGTCTCCGACGGCAGCGACCAGTGCCCGGAAACCCCGTCCGGCGCGAAGGTCGACCGGCGCGGCTGCTGGTCGATCCCGTGGCTGCTCTTCGAGACCGACCGCGCCGAGCTCACGGCCACGTCCGAGCAGAAGCTGCGCGACGAAGTGCTCCCCGTGATCCAGAACGATCCCGAGCTTCGGCTACGGATCGACGGGCACACGGACAACCGCGGCAGTGCTGAGCACAACCGCGACCTGTCCCAGCGACGCGCCGAAGCGGTACGCCGCTTCCTGGTGCGACAGGGCGTCACCGCCGACCGCATCGAGGCGCGCGGCTTCGGCGAGAGCAAGCCGCTGGTCCCGAACGATTCGCCGGAGGACATGGCGAGGAACCGGCGCACCGAGCTCACCGTGCTCTCGCGCTAGGACCCGCCTGTTGCGTAGGTGCGCGTGAGGTAGTCGCGGATCGGCTCGGCGCCCGCGATTCCGGTGCCGGTGTTGGGATCGTCGAGCCAGGGAACCGTGTCGGCGCCGCTGCGATCGCGGAGCGCGTCCTGGTGCGCGCTTCCCGCAGCGACATTCGTCAGGCGGTAGCGCAGCTCGAGGCTCGACAGGGACTCCCGCACGCGCCGCGCCCCGGGAGACGATTCGTACGAGAAGAGCTGCAGGGGCGCTTCCGGCACACGGCCCGGCCGGGCGAAACCGCCGGCTCCCAGCCGCGGCAAACCGGCGAGCACCGTCGTGACGCGCATCGGCCAGCCCGGTCGGAGGGCCCGCGGAACAACCCCATCCCCGTAGCGCTCGAAGAGATAGGCGACGATGTCGTCGGACTCGTACAGGGCGAGGTCGCCGTTCGGGTCCACGAGGTAGGGGAACGAGCTGCGTCCGCCCCGCTCGACGACTCCCGGTCGAAAACGGGTGCCTCCCTTCGGGCACGGGTGGACCATCGCCTCGAGATCCAGCATCGAGAGGGCCTCGCGCACCTTTCTACAGAAAGGGCACGCCTCGAACTCATAGAGTTCGAGGAGGCGCTCCGGACGCGCGCCCCGGGCGAGCACCCGACTCCCCGCACCACCGCGCAGGACAGAACTGGTGGCCGAGGCTGCGTGGGCGAAGCGTGACAGCACGGCGTCTCCGGTTGCGAATGCTCTAGTATGCCGGCGACTTCTGCGGAGGCCCAGTGACGACATCTGCTCTCGATCGGTTCCGGCTGGACGGAAAGTGCATCGCCATCACGGGGGCCTCCTCCGGCTTCGGCCACCACTTCGCGGGCGTGCTCGCGGCGGCCGGCGCCCACGTGGTGCTGGGCGCACGACGCGTCGACCGGATCGAGGCGCGGGTGCGTGAACTGGAGGCCAGTGGCGTGCAGGCCCTGGGCGTACCGCTCGATGTCCGCGATGCGATGAGTCTGGGCGCATTCCTCGACGCCGCCTGGGACGCCCACGGGCGACTCGACGTGCTCATCAACAACGCGGGCATCGAAGCGGGCGCGAAGACCTACACGATGATCGACGAGGACGACTGGGACTCGGTGCTGGACACCAATCTGAAGAGCGCCTGGCTCGCCTCGAAGCTCTACACCGAACGCGTCATCGCCCAGGGCCAGGGCGGTGGCAACATCATCAACATCGCTTCGATTACCGCCTACCGCACCATCAAGGGCCAGTTCCCCTACGCCGTGTCGAAGGCGGGGATGGTGAAGGCGACCGAGGTGATGGCGCTCGAGGGCGCCAAGTTCGGCATTCGCGCGAACGCCCTCGCGCCGGGGTACATCCTCACCGACGTGAGTCGCGTGCTGCTCGAGGGGCCCCAGTCCGAGGGCTTTCAGAAGCGAATTCCCCAGCGTCGCTACGGCCGGTTCGAGGACCTGGACGGACCCCTCCTGCTCCTGGCGTCGGACGCCTCGAGCTACATGACCGGCTCCACCCTCGTGGTGGACGGCGGTCACATCTGCGCGGAGCTATGAGGTGGAAGCCGCCATCGGCCCCAGGCGCTCGAGGTAGCGCAGGACGTACTTCCCGAGGATGTCGGCCTCGAGATTCACGCGATCCCCCGGCTCCCGCTCGCCGAGGGTCGTCTCTGCCAGTGTGGTCGGGATGAGTGCGACGTCGAAGCCGGTGTCGTCGACGGAAACGACCGTGAGGGAGACCCCGTCGATCGCGACGCTCCCCTTGTCCACCAGGACGCGCCGCACCTCGTCGTCGCAGTCGACGGCGAAGCGCACATCGTCGCCCACGCGCTTCAGCGCACGGACGCGCCCCGTGCCGTCGACATGGCCCTGGACGATATGCCCATCGAGCCGCCCGCCGGCGCGCATCGCGCGCTCGAGGTTCACGCGATCGCCGACCGCGCGATCTCCGAGGGAGGTGCAGTCCAGGGTCTCCTGAACGGCTTCGAACCAGAAGTGGCCCCGCTCGAGCCGCGTGACCGTCAGACAGCAGCCGTTCACGGCGACGCTGTCGCCGAGCCCGACCCCCTCTTCGATCGCCGGGGCTTCGATGACCACCTCGGTGATCTCCCCTTTCCGGGAGAGCTCACGCACCACGCCGACGCTCTCGATGATGCCGGTGAACACGCTAGCTCCGGAAGCGGCGATCGATCTCGGAGAGCATGCGATCGCGCACGGCGTCGTAGGAAGCCGGCAGCTCGATCGGCGGGTTGGGCACCGAGGCCTCGATCCCTTCGAGCTGCATCTCGTGGTACTTCACCTTGAAGTCGACGAACTTCAGGCCGTGGGCCGTCGAGATCGCCACGACGCGATCGTTCTTGTGGATGATGCCCCGATCCACGAGCTTCTCGACGGCCGCCAGCGCGACGCCGGTATGCGGACAGTTGAACAGGCCGGTCCGGTCGGCGCGCGCGCACGACTCGGCGATCTCGGCCTCGGTCGCCTGCTCGACGATGCCGTCATAGCGCTTCAGGGCATCGATGGCCTTCTCGGCCGACACGGGGTTTCCGATCTGGATCGCGTTCGCGAGCGTGGGACGCGCCGCGATCGGTTCGAACACCTCGAAGTCGCGCTGGTAGGACAGGTAGAGCGGATTCGCGGCTTCCGCCTGGGCGCACACGATACGCGGTACGCGCTCGATCAGTCCGAGCTCGCGGAGCATGTCGAGCCCCTTCGCGAGCGCCGAGACGTTCCCGAGGTTGCCACCCGGAATCACCATCCAGTCCGGCACTTCCCAGTCGAACTGCTCGATGATCTCGATCCCGACGGTCTTCTGCCCTTCGATGCGCAGACTGTTCATCGAGTTCGCGAGATAGATGCCCTCGCGATCGGCCACCTCTTTCACGATCTCCATGCAACCATCGAAATCCGTGTCGAGGGCGAAGACGATGGCGCCGTTGGCCACCGGCTGGATCAGCTGGGCCACCGACACCTTCCCGCGCGGCAGGAACACGATCGCGGGAATCTCCGCCGCCGCCGCGTAGGCGGCGAGCGCGGCCGAGGTATCACCCGTCGATGCGCAGGCCACCGCCGGGATCGCCTTTCCCTGCTGCACCATGTCGTTGACCATCGAGACCAGCACGGTCATGCCGAGATCCTTGAAGGACCCGGTATGGGTGTTGCCGCACTGTTTGATCCAGAGGTCCTCGAGCCCGAGCTGGCGCCCATAGCGCTCGGCCCAGAAGAGGTTCGTGTTGCCCTCGTACATCGAGACGACGTGCTCGTTGTCGATGTTGGGCAGCACCCACTCCTTCTTGCCCCAGACGCCCGAGCCGTAGGGCCACTCGCTCGAGTGGGCACGCTCGCGGAAGAGCCGCTTCCACTCCTCGGCCGGCGTCTTCTTGAGCTCGTCCATATCGTGGGTGACTTCGAGCAGGGTCCCGTCCTGCGCGGTGTACACGACCTCGTCGAGCGCATAGGTCTCGGCATGGTCTCGGATCGAGCGGAACCAGGCGCGGTGCGCGGGTTTGGCGGCCATCAGAGGTCTTCCTCGATGCGGATCACCCGGGTCGGGGCCGTCGTGTCGGGCAACGCATCGACCCGCTCGAGTGCGCCGCGAATGGCGCCTTCCTGGGCCGGATGCGTCAGGACGAGCACCGGAACGGCGCTGTCCGTGTCCCGGCCCTTCTGGATCACCGACTCGATCCCGATGCCGTGCTCGCCGAGCGCGCCGGCGATGTGCGCGAGGACGCCCGGGCGATCGCGCACGGTGAAGCGCAAGTAGGCGCGCCCCGACAACTCGCCGAGAGGCACGAGCGGGACCGGCCGCAACGCTTCGGGCAGGTAGGACAACGGCGCGACCCGCCCTGCTCCGCCCCGCCGGATCTCGCGCGCGATCTCGATCAGATCGGCAACGACCGCGCTGGCGGTGGGGAGTTCACCGGCGCCCGCGCCGTAGAAGAGCGTCGGACCGACCGCGTCGCCCGTCACGGCCACCGCGTTCATGGCGCCGTCGACGCTCGCGAGCAGGCTCGTCTTCGGAATCAGGGTCGGATGCACGCGCGCTTCGATCCGCGTATTCCCGGACGCATCCTCCGCGCCCTTGGCGATGCCGAGCAGCTTGATCCGGTAGCCGAACTCGTCGGCCGCCTCGAAGTCGACGGGCTCGAGGCCGCGGATCCCCTCGGTCGGGATCTCCTTGCAGGTCATCTCGGCGCCGAAGGCCATCGCGGCCAGGAGGGTCAGCTTGTGGGCCGCGTCGATGCCCTCGAGGTCGAAGGTGGGGTCGGCCTCGGCGTAGCCGAGCTCCTGCGCCCGCTTCACCACCACCTCCTGGGCCTCGCCGCCCTTCTCCATCTCGGTGAGGACGTAGTTGGTGGTCCCGTTCATGATGCCGTAGAGGCTCTCGATGCGGTTGGCAGCCAGCCCCTCCCGAATCGAGCGCAGGATCGGGATGCCGCCCGCCACGCTGGCCTCGAAGCCGACGTCGACGCCCTTGCGCGTGGCCGCGCCGAAGATCTCGCTGCCGTGCTCGGCGAGCAGAGCCTTGTTGGCGGTGGCGACGTGCTTCCCCGCCTCGATCGCGCGGAGGGTGAAGCGGCGCGCGATGTCGTAGCCGCCGATCAGCTCGATCACGATGTCGACCGCCGGATCGTCGATCAGCCCCTCGGCGTCGCTGTCGAAGCGGATCCCGGAGAGGTCCACCCCGCGATCGGTCTCGGTATCCAGGTCGGCGACGCGGACCAGGCGCAGCGGAAAGCCGAGCCGCTCCTGGATCACGGCCGCGTTCTGGGCCAGCACCTTGGCGACTCCGGTCCCGATCGTCCCGAGACCGATCAGCCCGACACCCACTTCCTGCTTCGACACGCTTCCTCCGAGGGCCGGCGTTAGACGGTTGCTTCGCGCAGGAAGCGGCGGATGCCGCGAACCGCCTGGCGAATGCGATGCTTGTTCTCGACCAGGGCGAACCGCACGAAACCCTCGCCGTGCTGACCGAAGCCGAGCCCGGGAGACACCGCGACCTTCGCCTCGCGAATCAACCGCTTCGAGAACTCCATCGAGCCCAGGCTACGGAACGCTTCCGGGATCTGGGCCCAGACGAACATGGTTCCGAGCGGCTTCTCGATCTTCCAGCAGCCCTCGCCCGGCGCGCTCAGACCTTCCACCAGCACGTCGCGGCGCTCGCGGTAGATCTCCTGGTTCTCGGCAACGATGTCCTGGGGTCCACGCAACGCGACGATCGCGCCGATCTGGATCGCCTGAGGCATGCCGTAGTCGAGGTAGCTCTTGATGCGGCCCAGGGCGTGGATCATCTCGCGGTTGCCGGCAGCGAAACCCACGCGCCAGCCGGCCATCGAGTGGCTCTTCGAGAGCGACAGGAACTCGATCGCGACGTCGCGCGCGCCCGGCACCTCGAGGATGCTGGGCGGCTTGTAGCCGTCGAAACACACCTCGGCGTAAGCGAAGTCGTGGAGCACCATCAGATCGTGCTCCTTCGCGAAGGCCACGATCCGCTCGAAGAATGCGCGATCCACCACGCACGTCGTCGGATTGTGCGGGAACGACAGGATCAGCATCTTCGGCTTCGGCCAGGTGCGGGAGATGGCCTGCTCGAGATTCGCGATGAAGTCCGTGTCCGGCGACAGGGGCACGTGGCGCAGGTCGCCCCCGGCGATGATCACCGAGTACTGGTGGATCGGATACGCGGGGTCCCCACAGAGCACGACGTCTCCAGGGCCGATCGTCATGAGCACGAAGTGGGAGAGCCCCTCCTTCGCGCCGATCACGGCGATCGCTTCGCTGTCGGGATCGATCTCGACGCCGTGGTTGCGCTGGTACCACTCGCTGCACGCCGCGCGCAGGTTCGGGATCCCCTTCGAGGCGGAGTAGCGGTGATTGCGCGGATTGCGCGCCGCCTCGACGATCTTCTCGACCACGTGGGAGGGCGTCGCCAGATCGGGATTCCCCATCCCGAGGTCGATGATGTCCTCGCCGGCGCGCCGCGCGGACTTCATCAAATCGATCACCTCGGCCAGGATGTACGGCGGAAGGCGATTCAGCTTGTCGAAGTGGTGATGGATCGGATCGCTCATCGCGGCCTCGCGGAGACCCGGCCCACGGGCGGGATGCCGAGCCGGATGCGGCGCCCGGAGGTCGTCGCCCGCTCGAGCGAGGACGCCGGAAATCCCGCAATTGGGCAAGATTATTGGAAATTTCGGCCGGATCAAGACGGCGCGGGCGACGCTCTCCCGAAGCCCCGCACGAGCAGCGCCAGGCCCACGAGCCCGCCGACGAGCACCCAGCCCGGCGCCAGGGAGACGCCCGCCCAGAGGGGCGCGTATCCCAGCGCGAGGACCGTCCCGGCCACACAGAGGGCGTAGGGCGCCTGGGTGCGCACGTGGTCCAGATGGTCGCAACCGGTGGCCAGCGCCGAGAGGACGGTCGTGTCCGAGATCGGCGAGCAGTGGTCCCCGAAGATCGCCCCGTCGAGGACGGCCGCGACCGCCCAGACCACCAGGAAGAGCCCGCTCCCGTCGGCCGCGCCCAGGCTCGCGGCCAGGGGGATCGCATTGGGCAGCAGGATCGACATCGTCGACCAGGACGAACCAGTGGCGAACGCCACCAGGGCCGATGCCACGAAGAGCATCGCGGGCAGCCAAGCCGCCGGCAGCGCGTCGGAGAGCAAGGCGGCGAGATAGGGTCCGGTCCCGAGGTCGCCGCAGACCGCACCGATCATCCACGCCAGGAAGAGCAGACCGACCGCGAAGCCGACGGTGGGTCCCGCTCCGGCGGCCGCTCGCGCCATCTCCGGAACCGTGAGGTGCGGACGCGGGTCGGGCTCTCCGAGCGCGGTCATCCGGGCCGTCACCGCGACGCTGCCCAACACGCCGCCCGCCACCGCTCCCCAGCCGCCGATCCCGAACAGGGCGTAGAGCACCCCCGCGAGCCCGGCGCCGGACACCAGCCCCCAGCGGAGCGGCCGCGAACCCGCGAGGAACATGGCGACGGCCAGCCCGACGAGTGCACCATGGAACGTGGCCGCCGCGCCGCTGCCCGCGAAGAGCACGGCCCGCCAACGCGTCAGATCGCGCCAGGCGCCCTCGCCGAGTAGCGCAACCGCGCCGCCCGCGATCGCGATCGCCGCGACCGTCGCGAAGAGGGTCGCCAGCAGGGGCCACACGGCGCGGTGGGCGGCAGGCCCCAGACCCGGTTTCGGCTCGAGCGCACTCAGCGATGCGACCATCCCCGGCTGGGCTCCCGGTGCCCACAGCGCTCCCGTGGTCCGCGCGCGCACCTCGGCGCGACGCATCGGGCCGAAGTCGCGTCCGCTCCAGGCGATCAGAAAGACGAAGGCCAGGGTGAGCCAGCAGTAGTAGCGGTACGGCAGTGACGCCACGAACACCGCATAGCCGTCAGCGTCGATGCCGACGGCGGGCAATTGGGGTGCGTACACCGACACCTGGAACGCGATCCAGGTCGACAGCAGGGCCACACCCGCGACGGGCGCGGCGGTGCTGTCGACCAGGTAGGCGAGCTTCTCGCGAGAGATCCGCAGCCGGTCCGTGAGCGGCCGCAGGCTGTTTCCGACGAGCATGCAGTTGGCGTAGTCGTCGAAGAAGAGCACCAGCCCCGAGCCGAAGGTGGTGAGCTGTCCCGAGCGGGCGTCGCGCGCGAAGCGCAAGGCCCGCTCGACCAGCCCGGCGACCCCACCCGCGCGCGTCATGATGCCGACCATCGCCAGCAGGACGACCACGAAGGCGAGGATCTCGAAGCGGAAGCTGCTCGTGAGCTCGCGCCACAGATCGCGTCGCACGACGTCGAGGGTGCCGCTCCAGAGGCTCCACGCCCCCTGCCCTTCCCCGGCAGCCCGCACGAGCGACCCGCACCAGACGCCCCCGAGCAGCGCCGGCAGGGTGCGGCGCCACCAGAGCGCGAGCGCCACCGCGACGAGGGGCGGTAGCAGCGCCCACCGGCTGGGGAGTCGTCGCACCTCGGACGGCCCCAGGCGCTCGCGTGCATCCGGTGTCTCGAGGAAGGCCTCGACCGCGAGCTCGGCGCCGGCCGGCACGACCGTCACGACGAAGCGCGGCAGGTCCTGGCCCGTCGGGAGGGGCGGCGACAGTCCGGTCGGCGGGCGCTCGCGAAAGGCGTTCAGCCCACTGCGCAGGGCCCGGAGCAGACGCTCGTCTTCCCGCGCCGCGCCGTCGACACGGACCTCGACCGAGACGGTGCCGTTCGGGACGCGCTCGGCGAGTGCGCCGAGGACCGACGGGGCCCCTTCCCGCGCCCGCGCCGCGTCCAGGCGCAGCCAGTCCGCCAGGCTCTGCGACCAGCGCGACGCGTCGGGCACGTCGGGCCTGAGCAGCCCGAGCGCGCAAAGCACAAGCAGGGCCAGCCCCCGGAAGGGACGGCCCTGCTCGACTTGGATCGGATGCTGGGACACGCCAGACGCCTCCGCAGACCGGAGGTCGGCGACGCCGCTGGGATCAGCCCAGGAAGGGGATGATCAA
Organism: Myxococcota bacterium; assembly: GCA_039030075.1. Classification (NCBI taxonomy): domain Bacteria; kingdom Pseudomonadati; phylum Myxococcota; species Myxococcota bacterium. The sequence continues at coordinate 93,670 of JBCCEW010000014.1, forward strand.
CAGCGCGACGACGTTCACGAGCTTGAGCATCGGGTTGATGGCCGGGCCCGCGGTGTCCTTGTAGGGGTCACCCACGGTGTCGCCGGTCACGGCGGCCTTGTGGGCTTCGGACCCCTTGCCGCCGTACTGGCCCATCTCGATGTACTTCTTGGCGTTGTCCCAGGCCGCGCCACCGGTGGTCATGGAGAGCGCCACGCAGACGCCCGACACGATCGAACCGATCAGCAGACCGCCGAGCGCCTGGGGGCCCATCGCGAGGCCGACGATGATCGGGATCGCCGCCGGAATCAGCGCGGGCGCGATCATCAGCTTCAGCGCCGACTGGGTCACGATGTCGACGCAGGTCCGGTAGTCGGGCTTGCCCGTGCCTTCCATGATGCCGGGGATGTCGCGGAACTGGCGACGCACCTCTTCGACGACGGCTCGACCCGCTTCGCTGACCGCGTCCATCGCGAAGGAGGCGAACACGAACGGGATCATCGCTCCGATGAAGAGCCCGGCCAGCACGCTGGTGTCGGCCAGGTTGAAGTCGACCTGGATCCCGCCAAGACGCTGGAGGTCTTCGATGTAGGTGGCGAAGAGCACGACCGCAGCCAGACCCGCCGAGGCGATCGCGTAGCCCTTGGTCACCGCCTTCGTCGTGTTGCCGAAGGCGTCGAGCGGGTCGGTGACGTTGCGCACCTCGTCGCCCAGCTCCGCCATCTCGGCGATACCACCTGCGTTGTCGGTGATCGGGCCGTAGGCGTCGATCGAGACCACGATGCCGGCGAGCGAGAGCATCGACATCGCCGCGATCGACACGCCGAAGAGACCGGCGAGCGCGTAGGTGGACATGATGGCGAGCACGATCACGACCACCGGCACCACCGTCGACTGCATGCCCACGGCGAGACCGCTGATCACGTTCGTGCCGTGTCCGCCCTCACTGGCGCGGGCGATGCGGTCGACGTAGCGCGATCCGTCGCCCGTGTAGACGTCGGTGATCCACATCATGACCGCGGTCACACCGCCGCCGACCGCCGTGCAGAGCACCAGGCTGAACCAGCCGAGCTCGTTGCCACCGATGTCGGCGTCGGCGATGTCACCGATGAAGAGGCTCAGGACGGCCGTCAGCAGGATCATGATGCCCGTCGACACCGCGAGGCCGCGATACATCGCGCCCATCACGGCCGGCTGCTGACCGGGCGCGGGCTCGTCGATCGACACGAACTTCAGGGCCACGAGGCTGCCGACGATGCCCGCGACACCCACGAGCAGCGGGTAGAGGAACATGTCGCTCTGCTCGGGGAAGATGATGTGGGCCAGCAGCATCGCCGCCGCGGCCGTCACGCCGTAGGTCTCGAAGAGGTCGGCCGCCATGCCCGCGCAGTCGCCGACGTTGTCGCCCACGTTGTCGGCGATCACCGCCGGGTTGCGCGGATCGTCCTCGGGGATGTTCGCCTCGACCTTGCCGACGAGGTCCGCACCGACGTCGGCGCCCTTCGTGAAGATGCCGCCGCCCAGGCGTGCGAAGACCGAGATCAGCGAGCCGCCGAAGGCGAGCCCCACGAGCGCGTCGGGCGCGTGGTAGTCGGCCATGTGCATGCAGAGCACCAGGAAGGCGAGGGAGAGCAGGCCCGCACCGACCACCATCAGGCCGGTCACCGCACCCCCTTGGAAGGCGAGATCGAAGGCGCGACCGAAGCCCGACTTCGCCGCCTCGGCGACCCGCAGGTTCGCGCGCACCGACACGTTCATGCCGATGAAGCCCGCCGCCGCACTCGCCAGTGCGCCGACGACGTATCCGAAGGCGTACCACTTGCCCAGGAAGAGCAGCAGCAGGAAGAGGATGGGAGCCCCCACGATGGCCACGGTGCGGTACTGGCGCGAGAGGAAGGCTTCGGCGCCGGCCCGGATCGCGTCGGCAATCTCGTTCGCGCGCTCGGTGCTGGTCGGGGCGCCGATCACCCGGCGGTAGAGCCCCACACCCACCGCGATGGCGGCGACGGCGGCGATCAGGGAAAGGACGATCTGGACCATGAGTTGGGATCTCCAAGCTGGTGGGGTGCCGCGCGTCGCGCACACCGGTGGCTGGAACGGAAAGCGGGAGCCAGGCTGACGCCCTCCCCTCGCTCGCTGTGGCGCGGCCCAGCCGCTCTGCAGCGCGGGCCCTTCGGGGAAAGCCGTTCGCTCCCGGCGGCAACGCCTCCCCGGACAGGAGCCCGGGCGCGTGCCGGCGGCGGAAGGCGCCCGCGGCCGCGCAGTCGGATGACGCGCAGTCCGTGGGCGGCCGGGAAACTAGGCGTCCCCACCGGGAATTTCCAGAGGCAGCCGCGCGATTTCCGGCTCCCCCGTGCGCGCCACGCCCCGGACGCCGCGGGTCCGGGCCGGCTCGTCGCGCACGCAGTGTCGGCGCGCCTCCCGGTAGAACGAGCGGCGCGCCAGCCCCAGACCCGGCGGCGTCCCCGCGCCGGCGGGCTCGAGGATCAACAGGGCCCGACGTCCCACGCTCCAGTGAAGGTTCTCCCCGGTGCCGACGCCGTGCGGATACCCCCGGGGTCCACCACAGAGCGGAGTCGAGCTGGGAACGGCAACGCCGATCTCGCCCTCCTCGGGTCGCTCCGACCGCGCCGCCTGCAAGACCGCCCGATTGTGTCTCGCTGCCCGGAGCTCGGGGGACGCCTCCAGGGCCCGCGCCAAAGCACGCTCGGCCGCCGCCCATTCTCCTTCCGAAGCCGCCAGGGCCCCGTGGTTCGAGAAGTCCCCGGGCGTCGACGGAGGGCCCCATGTCGCGCGCGCACGTTCCGGCTCTCCGGCCAGGGCCCAGGCCACGCCGAGCGCCCGGTCGCGGTCCGGATCGCTCCGCCCACGCCGCGCGTCCAGCTCCCCCGCCCGCCGGTAGAGCGCCGCCGCGCGTGCCGGAGCGCCGTCGGCCAGCTCGGTGGCCGCCCAGTGGTTCAGCCAGACCGCTGCGTCCTCCGACCCGCCGCTGCTCTCGACGAGGGTCCGGTAGGCGCGACGTGCGGCTCCGTAGTCTCCCAGCGCGTAGTGCATCGCCCCGAGAGCGGGACTGTCGGGGCGCCCGGTCCCGAAGGCCTCGAGCGTGCGCGCGGCCGTCGCGGCGAAACACAGCACCAGCGCCACGACCGCCAGCGTCGAGAAGCCGGCACCGCGGCGATGGAGCGCGACGAGCCCCCGCGCCATTCCCAGACCGAACGGCAGCGAGAGCTGTAATAGATAGGAGGCCTTGAGCGCCGACCAGATCGGAACCGTCCAGGCGAACACCGCGAACGCGCCCAACACCGCCGCCGCGTAGGCGGTCGCGAGGGCGATCGCGGCTCGCTGCCGCGTTCGGCGCATGTCTCGCCAGACGAGCACGACACCGACCCCCGCGAGCAGCGTGGGCAGCAGTCCCAGGACGCTCGGCCAACCCGGCGGCGCTTCGACGGCGGCAGGGGCGGCGGCCATCACGTCTCCCCAGACCCCGGCATAGGCCGTGCCCCAGACCGATCCCAACAGCGCCTCGGAGCGGGGATCCGGTGCGGTGAAGACGGCGGCCGGAACCGCGAGGTAGTCCATGACGCGGCGCTGGCCGGGCGCCTGGCCCGATTCGACCCACGCCACCGCTTCGACGCTCCGGGACGTGGGAATCGGCGTCCCGAACTCGGAGACGTTGCGCAGGTAGAGCGGGCTCGCGACGACCACCGCGACCCCCGCCGCGATGAGGACGCGTCGGGCTCCGCCGCGTCCCAGGAAGACGGCGGCGGCCAGCCAGGCCATCACGATCAGCAGCCCGTTGTACTTCGTCCACAAGGCGAGCCCCGCCAGGACGCCCGCGCCGACCGTGCGCCAGACCTGGGGCGCGTCCCGCACCTCGTTCGACAGGAACGCGACGAAGGCCGCAGCCGAGAACGCCGTGACGAGGGCTTCGTTCCCGACCATGCCGCTGGCGATCACGTGCACCGGCAGACAGGCCACACATCCCGACACCAGCGCTGCGAGGCCGCGGGTGCCGGGAAACACGAGTCGCACCGCCCCGCCGGCCAGCGCGGCGGTGCCGAGGCTCGCCAGCGCCGACACGCCCAGCATGCCACGCGCCAACGTCAGGGCATCACCGCTCCCTACGAACGGAAGCGAGAAGACGTAGTGCAATGGAGGGTGGAAGTAGGACCACCCTTGGTCTGCCCAGGGAAGCGCACGAAAGGTGTCGAGGAAGAGCACGTAGGACACGTGGCCCCACGCGTCGTATCCCCAGAGGAGCGGAGCCTGCCAGGCTTCCCAGACGCGCACGGCGACGGCAATGGCCCACAGCGCACAGCCTGCGACTCGCCAGCCAAGGGCCTCCGCGTCATCGGTGCCGAGCATCGGCCTGGATTCCTCCCCGCTCTCGCGCCGGAGGCATCCTACCCCTCTCCGCTGGCTTTCCGGCACGCCTCCCGGGGGCCGACGCATCGCTGCAACCGCAGCGCCCGAGCGGCCGGACGCCCTATTCTCAGGAACTCGACCCGCCCGCCAGGCGTCTCAACTTCGACCCCCCGGACCGAGGCACCGATCCGCCCCTATGTCGCGACGCGTCCCCGCTCTCCATCGCTGCCGCACCGGGTTCGCCGGATGACGACCCGCGCGCGCTCGACGTGGGCCGCTCTCGGCGGTGGGGTCGTCGGTGCGGGGCTCGCCGCGGCCTGGCTCGGCGGCTCGAGCGCCGATGCGGCGGCCCCGAACCGCGCCCCGTCCGAGGATCGCATCGCGGCCCTCGAGGCCCAGCTCGAAGCCGAACGCGACGCACGCCTGGCGCTCGCCGGAGAGCTCCAGACCCTGCGCGCCGTCTTCCTCTCGGGTGTCGATGCCACGGCGGAAGCCGCCGAGCCGACTGGAGACGAAGCCAGCGCTCCGGTCGAACCCGAACGCGATGCCGTCTCCGCGAACGACCGCGCCCGGCGCTGGTTCGATGACCAGGCCCTCCGCGATCTCGAGCTCGCCGAGGCCGAGATCGCGTCGCTGCGCACCCGCTTCGAGTCTCTGGAGTTGGAGGAGCTCTATCTGCGCGATCGTGCCTCGCGCGAGGGCTGGCTCGCCGACGGCGAGTACTGGCGCGAATTGATCGGCCTGCGCAAACAACTCCGGGAAGACGTCGGAGAGCGAGACTACGACCTGCTGTTGTATGCCGGCCGACGCGAGAACCGGGTCGTCATCGCCGACGTACTCGGGCGCTCGCCGGCGGGCGCAGCCGGTCTCCAGATCGGTGACGAGATCGTCTCCTACGCGGGTCGCCGCGTCTTCGAACCGCGGGAACTCACCGAGTCCACCTCGGAAGGGGCCGCGGGCGCGAACACCGAGCTCCGGGTTCGGCGCGGCGGCGAGACCCTGCGCTTCTTCGTGCCCCGGGGTCCGCTGGGCCTGCGCCTGAAGACCGCGCGCCGCCCCCCGTCGCGCTGACACCGGCGTCTGCGCGTGCCTTGCTGGAGACACGCAAGTGCGTGACCCGACGTCCTTGCGTGCCGGCGCGCGTCTCTTCCTCGACAGGTGGCGGCTGCGGTTCCGCGGGCATGGGGCGCTCCATGTCAGCGGAATCCGACCGCGAATCGACTAGTCTCTCGGCCATGCGCACGACGCGAGCCGTCACCCACGGTCTCCCCAGCCGGCATCACCGCTGCCGACGCGCGCGCGCGACGCGCTTCGCAGCGGAAGCACACTAGGACCACGGGGAGATCCTTGGCGCGCTGTATCGTGATCATCCCGACCTACAACGAGGTCGAGAACCTCCCGCTCCTGGTGCCTCAGGTGCTCGACGCGGACGCCCAGATCGAGGTGCTGGTGGTCGACGATGCGTCTCCGGACGGCACCGGTGCGGCGGCGGACCGGTTGGCGGCGGAGTCCGAGCGGGTCCACGTCCTGCACCGAGACACGAAGGAAGGGTTGGGGCCGGCCTACCGCGCGGGCTTCGCGCGGGCCCTCGAGCTCGGCGCCGATCGCCTGGTCCAGATGGACGCCGACTTCTCCCATCCGCCCGATGCCCTGCCGCTCCTGCTCGGTGCGCTCGACCACGCGGACGTGGCGAGCGGCTCGCGCTACCTGAACGGCATCACGGTGGTGAACTGGCCGATCGAGCGCATCCTCCTCTCCTATCTGGGCAACGCCTACGTGCGCCGCGTCACCGGGCTCCCGGTCACCGACACCACGAGCGGCTTCCGCTGTCTGCGACGGGAGATCGTGGAACGACTCGACGTGGGCGCGATCCAAAGCAACGGGTACGCCTTCCAGATCGAGATCAACTACCGACTCCACCGTCTCGGAGCACGCGTCGAGGAGATCCCGTTCTTCTTTCTCGACCGCACGCGCGGAGCCTCGAAACTCACCTGGCAGATCGGACTCGAAGCACTCTGGCTCGCACCCCGCCTGCGACTCGCCAGCGTCCTGGGCCAGCTCTAGCCCCCGTGCGCATCTGCGTGCTGAACGAACGCGACCCGGAACACCCGCGCGCGGGGGGAGCGGAGACCCACGTGCACGAGCTGACGCGACGCCTGGTCACGCGGGGCCACGAGGTCCACTGGCGATCCGAACGCGCACCGGGGATGGCAGCGAACGCCGAACTCGACGGGGTTGCCATCGAGCGCGTCGGACGAGGTCCCACCTACTACCTGGCCGCGTTCCGGCATTGCCGCCGCCGGGCCGAAGCCCGTTGGGACGTGGTCGTGGAATGTCTGAACAAGCTCCCGTTCTTCGCCACCGCCGCAACCCGTGTGCCCGTCGTCGGTCTCTGTCACCACCTGTTCGGGTCCGCCGCGTTCGCCCAGGTGCCCTGGCCCGTCGCGGCCGGCGTGTGGCTCCTCGAGCGTCCCATCCCGCTCGCCTTCCGCGGCCGCCCGCTGGTCGCGATCAGCCAAAGCACCCGCGACGATCTGGTCGCCCGCGGTCTCTCCGAGGACCAGATCGAGGTGCAGGTCCCGGGGGTCGATCGCCCCTCCGTCCCCGCCCCCCCGATCGCAAAGCGCGCGCCGCTGCTCGTCTACGTCGGTCGGCTGGAGCCCTACAAGCGCGTCGACCTGCTCCTCGAAGCCGCGGCCCAGCTCTCCCCCGAGATTCCCGAACTTCGCGTGGCGATCGTCGGGCGCGGTTCGGCAGAGAGCGCATTGCGGCAGCGGGCCGGGGCCCTCGGGTTGGCGGATCACGTGAGCTTCCCCGGCTTCGTGTCGTGCGAAGAGCGGGACGACTGGCTCGCGCGCGCCCGCGTGTGCGTCTGCCCGTCGGTCAAGGAAGGCTTCGGTCTCACCGTGATCGAAGCGAACACCCTCGGCACGCCGAACGTGGTCGCCGACGCCCCGGGCCTGCGCGACTCGGTACGGCCCGGTGAGACCGGGTTCGTGGTCGCGACCCAGGATGCGCGCGCGTACGCCGCCAGGCTGCGCGAACTGCTCGTCGACGATGCCCTGGCCACGCGCTTCTCGGAGGCCGCTCTGGCCTGGTCCGCGCGTTTCGATTGGGATCGTGCCGCCAGTGCTTTCGAACGAACCCTCGTCCGTGCGACGACACCCACCCCGGAGAGCGCGTGAGCCAAGGCCCTTCGTTGCGGACGACCCTCGGCCGGATCCTCCCGCTCCTCGTGAGCGGCGCCGTGCTCGTCTGGCTGTTCCGCCGCACCGACCCGGCGGCACTCGCCGACGCCATCGATGCCCGGGTCGTCGCCGTGCTGCTGCCCAGCCTGTTGGTCTACGGGTTCGGCAGTCTCGCGATCGACGCGATCTCCATCCGACGCCTGGTGCCGCCCGGACCGGCGCCCCTCAGCCTCTGGACCGCCGCCCGCCTGAAATGCGCGAGCTACCTGCTCGGCATCTTCCACTACGCGCTCGGCGCCGCGAGCCTCACGGTCCTCCTGCGGCGTCGCACCTCCCTTTCGCTCACCGGAGCCGGAAGCGTCGTTCTGCTGATCGCATTGACCGACCTGCTGGTGGTGTTGGCGTCGGCGAGCGTGGCGATCGTGGCCGGCACCCAGCTCCAGCTCGGGCCGCAGGTCGGCGTGATCTTCGCAGCGCTGGGCGCCTGCGCCACCGGCATCTTCGTGCTGCGCTGGCCGGGCTCCCTGGGTCCACTCGACCGGCTCCGCGAGCTCGCGATCTTCGACGGGCTGCGCAACATCCCCCTGGCGCGGCTCGGGGAGCTGTTGGTGCTTCGCTGTCTGTTCTGCACGGGCTTCGTCGCAATCTGCGTGGCGGCCTTCGTGGCATTCGGGATCAGCGCACCGCCCGTGCAGATGGTGGCAGGCTTCCTGATCGCGGCGTTGGTGGCGGCGCTTCCGATCGCGGTCGCCGGGCTGGGCACCAGCCAGGCCGCCTTCCTCTTCCTGTTCGAGGGCATCGCCAGCCCCGAACGCCTGCTGGCGATGTCGCTCGCCCTCTCGTTCGGACTGATCAGCATGCGCGTGGCCATGGGCATCGCCTTCGCGCGCGAACTCACGCGGGAAGCCTGGCGCGAGAGAGACGCCGCGGCGTGAGTGCGCCGTTCACGGGCGAGCGTCTCCACGCAGAGGCGACGGGCTTCGGCCTCGACCTGGCCCGACACCAGGCTGCGTACGACTGGGCCGCTGCGCGGGGCCTCACCGCACCCATCCTCGAGATGGGTTCGGGCAGTGGACACGGCAGCCCTCGCCTGCGCGACGAGGGAGCCGACGTCTACGCGATCGACCGGGTGGCCCCGGATGCCGCCGCCCGCGCCTCAGCGACCCGCTTCGTCCGCGGCGACCTGCTCGCCCTCCCCTGCCCGGACGCTCACTTCGCCACGGTCGTGAGCTTCCAGGTGATCGAGCACTTCCAGGATCCCCACCCCTACCTCGACGAAATGCGCCGGGTCCTCCACCCGGGAGGCGTCGCGCTGATCTCGACCCCGAACGTGGCGCGCTCCGACGGGGTGAACCCCTACCACTTCCATGAGTACACCGAGGCCGAGCTCCGAGCCCTGCTCGAGCACCACTTCGCGGCCGTCGAGATCCTCGGGGTGGGAGTGAGTGCCGCCGCGAACAAGGTCCTGCAGGCCCGGTCGGCGCGGATCCGAACGGTGATGCGCCTCGATCCCTTGGCGCTGCGAGACCGACTCCCGCGCGCGTGGGTCGAGTCCCTCTTCGCCTGGGGCGCGCGGCTGGTGCGGGCCTGGGGCAGCGAACACCGCAGCACGGAATCCTTCGGCGTAGAGGACTTTCCGATCGGGCCGCCGGACGCCGAGACCAGCCTCGATTGGATCGCCGTGTGCCGTGAGCCGCGGCCCGTCCGCCAGACCGTCTGACGGAACTCGCCTCCCCCACGCGTGCGGCCTTCGAGTATCCTGGCGCGCTTGCGTTCCCTGGTCATCCTTCCGACGTACAACGAAGCGCCGAACGTCCTTCCGATGTGTCGCGACGTCCTCGCTCAGGACGACACATTGGAAGTCCTGGTCGTCGACGACAACAGCCCCGACGGCACCGGCGACCTGGTGGCCGAAGCCGCCACGAGCGAATCGCGGATTCATCTGCTCCGGCGGCCTGCCAAGGAGGGGCTCGGGCGCGCCTACCAAGCGGGATTTCGCCACGGCCTCGACGCCGGCTTCGACCTCATCTTGACGATGGACTGTGACTACAGCCATCACCCGCGCTATCTGCCCCAGATGCTCGACCGCGCGAAGGAAGCCGACCTGGTCATCGGCTCCCGCTACGTGCGCGGCGGTGGCGTCGCCGACTGGCCGAAGCGCCGCCAGCTGCTGTCGCGATTCGCCAACCTCTACACGCGCCTCCTGCTGCGGGTCCCGGTGAACGACTGCACCGCCGGCTTCCGCTGCTATCGCCGCGAGGTGCTCCTCCACGTCGCCCCCTTCGACATCGAAGCCTCCGGCTACGCCTTTCTCGAGGAGATGGTGTGGCGCGTGCAGCGGGCCGGCTTCCGGATCCGCGAGGTGCCGATCGTCTTCGAAGACCGCACCCACGGCGTCTCGAAGATCGACCAGCGCGAGATCTACCGGGCGGCCTGGCACGTCCTCGCGACGGCGTTCCGACCGAGCCCGGTCGAGCGCTACGCCCCGCGCGGCGACGCCGGCTAGGCCGCACGCGCGCTCCGACAGATCTCGCGCAGCTGGGGATCCTCGACGCAGGGCTGGCCGTCGGCCACCTGCTGGAACCGCTCGAAGGCCGCGTCCAGCTCGCCGTCGTCGAGCTCGATCCCGAGCGCGCGCACCCGCGCGACGAAACCGGCGCGTCCACTGAGCTTCCCCAGCACGATCTCGCTGCCACGCGCGTGGCCGATCGTCGCCGGATCCAGCACCTCGTAGTTCTCGCGCCACTTCAGCACGCCGTCCTGGTGGATCCCCGAGGCGTGGCGAAACGCGTTGGCGCCGACGATTGCCTTGTTCGGCGGCACCGCGACCCCGCTGGCCTGCTCCACCTCGGCCGACAGCGGGCAGATACCCGCCGGGTCGACCCCGGTGTGGACGTTCAGGCGTTCCCCGTGCACGTGCAGCGCCATCACCACTTCCTCCAGGGAAGTGTTCCCGGCACGCTCGCCGATCCCGTTGACGGCGACCTCGACCTGGCGCGCACCGGCCCCGACCGCCGCGAGGGCATTCGCCGTGGCCAGGCCCAGGTCGTCCTGGCCGTGGAAGGAGAGCACGGCCTCTGCGAGTTCGGGCATCCGCTCCCGCAGAATGTGGAACAGCTCGGCGACCTGTCCGGGCAAGGCGATGCCGACCGTATCCGGGATGTTGATCGTCGTCGCGCCAGCCGCCAGCGCGACCCGGATCACCTCGACGAGGAACTCGGGGTCTGCGCGGGTGGCGTCCATCGGAGAGAACTCCACGTCGGACACCGCTTCGCGCGCGCGCCGCACCGCGTAGTCCACCATGCCGAGGACGTCCTCCCGCCCCTTTCGCAGCTGATGGGCCAGATGCACGTCGCTGGAGTTGACGAAGGTGTGAATGCGCGGCTGCTCCGCATCGCGGAGCGTGTCGATGGCCGCATCGATGTCGAAGGGGACCGCCCGCGCGAGGGCACACACCTGCGCCCCCTCGACGGCGCGCGCCACGGCCGCGACGGCGGCGCGCTCGGCTGCGGACGCGGCCGGGAAACCGGCCTCGATCACGTCGACCCGCATCGCGGCGAGCTGGCTCGCGATGCGGACCTTCTCGGCCGGCGAGAAGCAGACCCCTGCGGTCTGCTCCCCGTCGCGCAGGGTGGTATCGAAGATGCGAACTCGATCGGACATGGCGTGCTCCTGATATCGCCGAGGAGCGGCCGGATGCTCGGGTGACGCGACGACCCCATGCCGCACGCGACGCCCAGAAGGACGAAACCCCCTCCGGCCGGCTCGGCGGGAGAGGGTTGGCTTGCGGTGACCGGTGTCTCAGTCGCGACGCAAGGGATCCTCTCCCGCCTGCGTAAGCAGGAGGCCGAGGAGCCCGAGAAGACGGCGCGAGGAGCGCGGGTTCACCATGAATCCTGTGTACGTCATGCCCGATCGACCGTCAAGCACCGGGACGCGGCGGTGTGCGATCGAACCAGGGCCGCGCGGCCTCGAGCTGGCCTGCCAGGCGGAACAGCGTCGCCTCGTCGCCGAAGCGTCCCGCGAACTGGATCCCGATCGGGAGGCCGCCCTCGTTCCACGCCAGCGGCACCGACATGGCAGGATTTCCGGAGGCGTTGAACAGCTGGGTGAAGCCCACCGTCTGTCCGAGGTCCTCGAGCAGGCCGGGCGTGTCGGTGCGCGTGAGCGCCACCCGGCCCAGCGGCAGGGGCGGGGTCGCCATCGTCGGCGTGAGCAGCACGTCGACGCCCTCGAAGAACCGCTCCACGGCGCGACCCACCGCATGGATCGTGCGGACGGCGCCGGCGTAGGTCGCGGCGTCGGCGGTGGTGACGAGGTTCGCCATGGCGAAGGTCATCGGCTCGACGTCGTCTTCGGTGAAGTCCCGACCGAGTCGCTCGGCGCGCTCGAGCAAGGACGCGCGCAGATTCGCCGCGATCAAGACCTGAGTCGCGCGACCGAGGGCCTCGCGGTCGACCTCGAGCTTCGCGTCCACGACCTCGTGTCCCAGCGAAGCACACAGCTCCGCCGCGTCCCTTGCGGCCCGCTGGCAGTCGGGATGGACCGTCGCTCCGTTGAATGCCTCGACCTGGAGGGCGATGCGGAGCTTCCCCGGGTCGGCCCCGACCTCGGCAAGGAAGGGCCGCTCGGGCGGCGGCGCCCAGTAGGGGTCGCCGAGCGCGGGGCCCGCGCAGGCATCGAGCAACGCCGCGTTGTCGCGCACGCTGCGGCTGACCGCATGCGCCGTGCTCATGCCGCTCCAACCCTCGCCCACCGCCGGACCGGCCGGGACGCGCGCACGGGTGGGCTTCATGCCGAACAGACCACAGCACGAAGCCGGGATGCGGATCGAGCCACCGCCATCGCTCGCGTGGGCGGCCGGCAGGATTCCCGCCGCCACGGCGGCCGCGGCGCCGCCCGAGGAACCGCCCGCGGTGTGCTCGAGGTTCCAGGGGTTGCGGGTCTGTCCGAAGAGCAGTGACTCCGTGGTGGTAGTGATCCCGAACTCGGGAGACGCCGAGCGGCCGAAGAAGACGAGACCGGCCCGCCGGTAGCGCGCCACCAGCTCGGTATCGAAATCGGAGACGTCGTCGGCGAAGAAACGCGAGCCGTTCGTGAGGCGCATGCCCTTCCAGGCCGCGTACAGATCCTTGAGCAGGAACGGCACGCCGCGAAACGGCCCGTCGGGCAGGCCCGCCTCGATCGCCTTGCGCGCCTCGGCAAAGGCGCGGATCACCACCGCGTTGATCTCGCCATCCCGCTCTTCGACCCGGCGGACCGCCTCTTCGAGAAGCTCCGTCGGCGTCACGTCCCCGCGACGCACCCAACTCGCGAGGGCCAGCGCGTCCTGGGCCTCGTACTCGGCGATCTTCGACATCGGGCCTCCTCGGGACGCTCATCCGGCCGGCCTCGCAGCATACCCGAAGCCCGCCCGGTCGGTCCGTCTATACTGACCACCTCTTCTCCGCGGGAGCCATCCAGTCATGTCGACGTCCGAAACCCACTATCACCAGTGCACGATCTGCGAGGCCGCCTGCGGCCTCATGTTCGACACCCAGGGCCGGGACGTCGTCTCGGTGCGGGGCAACCCGGACGACGTGTTCAGCCACGGCTTCATCTGCCCGAAGGGCGCCGCACTCGCCCAGCTCGACGCCGATCCCGACCGACTGCGTCAGCCCCTCGTGAAGCGGGGCGACACCCACGTCCCCGTAACCTGGGACGAGGCCTTCGAAGCCATCGAACAGGGCATCGCACCCATCCTCGAGACCCACGGCAACGATGCGGTGGGCATCTACGCCGGCAACCCGGTCGCTCACAACACCGCACTCGCCCTCTACAGCGGGGCCCTCTACGCGGGCTTTCGGACGCGCCACCGTTACAGCGCGAGCACCGTCGACCAGATCCCGAAACAGGTCGCCGATGGGCTGATGTTCGGAACCCCGCTGAGCGTTCCGGTCCCCGACATCGATCACTGCGACTACCTGCTGATGCTCGGCGCCAACCCGATGGCCTCGAACGGCAGCCTCTGGACCGTGCCCGACTTCCGTGGACGGGCACGCAAGATGCGCGAACGCGGCGGCCGCTTGATCGTGATCGATCCCCGTCGCAGCGAGACGGCGCGGGTGGCCGACGAGCATTGGGCGATTCGCCCGGGCACGGATGCGCTGCTGCTCGCCGGCATCGCGAACGCGCTCTTCGACGAGGATCGCGTGGCTCCGGGCGCCCTCGCCGACTGGCTCGAAGGACTGGACGCCGCGCGCGACGCGATCGCGGCCTTCCGGCCCGAACTCGTCGCCGAACGCTGCGGGATTCCGGCCGAGGTGATTCGTCGCTTCGCGCGCGAACTCGCCGAGACGGACGCGGGCTGCGTCTACGGACGGATCGGCACCACCACCACTCACTTCGGCACGACGGCGAGTTGGCTCGTCGACCTCGTGAACGTGCTGACGGGCAACCTCGACCGCCGGGGCGGCGCGATGTTCCCCAAGCCGGCCGGCTTCTCGCCGAACACCCGCGGAAAGCCCGGCGCGGGCAGCGGCGTCGCCCTGCACCGACACCGAAGCCGGGTGCGCGGCGCCCTGGAAGTGCTCGGCGAGTTCCCCTGCGCGTGCCTCGCCGAGGAGATCGAGACCCCGGGCGACGGCCAGATCCGCGCGCTCCTCACGATCGCCGGCAACCCGGTACTGAGCACGCCGAATTCCCAGCGACTGGCGCAGGCCCTCGAAGGGCTGGACTTCCAGGTGAGCATCGACATCTACCTGAACGAGACGACGCGCCACGCGGACGTGATCCTGCCGGGTCTGTCTCCGCTCGAGCAGTCCCACTACGACCACGTCTTCCCGGCGTTCTCCGTGCGGAACTGGTCGCGCTACTCGCCGCCAGTCTTCCCGGTCCCCACCGGCGCCCTGCAGGAGTGGGAGATCCTGCTGCGACTCACCGGCGTCCTGCTAGGCCAGGGCCCGAAGGCCGATCTCGCCGCCCTCGACGACTTCGCGGTACAGCGCCAGGTGGAGAGCGCGACCCGCGCAAAGCACGGCCCCCTCGCCGGCCGCGACACGGGCGAGATCCTGGCGGCCCTGGCACCGCGGCGCGGCCCCGAGCGCCTGATCGACTTCGCGGTGCGCTCGGGCCCCTACGGCGATCACTTCGGTGCGCAGCCCGATGGGCTGACGTTGGCGAAGCTCGAAGCCAGCCCGAACGGCGTCGACCTCGGTCGGCTCGAGCCCCGCGTTCCCGAGATCCTGCGCACCCCGAGCGGCAAGATCGAGTTGGCACCCGAGGTGATCATCGACGACCTCGCGCGCCTGGCCGAGGTCCTGGCCGAAGCCGCGCCCGACCTCGTGCTCGTCGGTCGACGCCATGTGCGCTCCAACAACTCGTGGATGCACAACCTGCCGATGCTGGCGAAGGGCCCCGACCGCTGCACGCTCCAGATCCACCCGACCGATGCCTCCGAACGCGGCCTGGCACCCGAAGGTCGGGCCCGCGTGACCTCGCGGGTCGGCAGCGTCACGGCCCCGGTGGAAGTGACCGACGACATCGCGCCGGGCGTCGTCAGTCTTCCCCATGGCTGGGGGCACGACGAGAAGGGCACGCAGCTGACGGTGGCCTCGGAGCGACCCGGCACCAACAGCAACGTCCTCACCGACGAGAGCCAGCTGGACCCGCTGTCGGGAACCGCCGTCCTGAACGGCATTCCCGTCGAGGTCGAGGCGGTCTGATCGCCCGCCGGGCGCGGCCGCTCAGAGCGTCCCGGCCAGCGCCTCCCGGATCCGGACCGCCACCGCCTCCAGGGCGTCGGCCTCGCCCTGCACCCGAGAGTGCAGCGCGAGCCCGGCCCCTTCGCGTCGGGGGATCAGGTGCATGTGGTAGTGGAAGACCGTCTGACCGGCGGCAGCGCCGTTCAGCTGGTAGACGCCGAGGCCATCCGGTGTGAACGCGGCACGGATCGCGTGGGCCAGCGGTTTCGAAGCCGCCATCACGCCCGCCAGGTCTTCGGACCTGGCCTCGAAGACGTTCTCGGCGTGGGCCTTCGGAATGATCAGGGTGTGCCCCTCCGCCACGGGGAACAGGTCGAGGACGGCCAGGATGCGCGCGTCCTCGTAGACGACGTGGGCGGGTGCCGCGCCCGCCACGATCTGGCAGAAGATGCAGCCGTCTTGCACGCGCGCAGTCTACGAGACGTAAACCCCGTGTAAACGGCGGTTTCGCCTCTTTACCCGACCTTGACGGCTGCCGGCGAGCCGTCCCCATAGGCTGACCGGGAACCTTCGAAAGGAGCCCGATCATGTCCACGAACCCGACTCGACGACCCGTCTGGCAGGCCGGCCTGCTGGTCGCCCTGATCGCCGCGACCGCCTGGGCGGCCGGCGAGAACCCGCGCATTCCCACCCCACCGACCCCGAACCCGCCCCCGGTGACGCCCCCGGTGACGACGCCCTCCGAGACTCCTCGGGTCGAGGTGGCCTTCGTCCTCGACACCACCGGCTCGATGTCGGGCCTGATCGAAGGCGCGAAGCAGAAGATCTGGTCGATCGCGAACCAGCTCGCGAGCGGCCAGCCCCGCCCCGAGGTCCGCATGGCCCTGGTCGGCTATCGCGATCGCGGCGACGCCTACGTGACCCGGGTATTCCCCCTGACCGACGACATCGACGCGATCGATGCCGAGCTGCGTGCCTTCCAGGCGGCGGGCGGCGGCGACACGCCCGAGTCGGTCAACCAGGCGCTGCACGAGGCGGTGTATCACCTCGACTGGTCGAGCGACAAGGACGTCTACCGCGTGATCTTCCTGGTGGGCGACGCCCCGCCCCACATGGACTACCCGAACGACGTTCCCTACACGAAGACCATGGCCGCCGCTCGCAAGTTCGGCATCGTCGTGAACACCATCCAGTGCGGCGGCTACGCGTCGACCACGCCGATCTGGCAGGAGATCGCGAGCGTCGGTGGTGGTCAGTTCGCCGCCATTCGTCAGGACGGCGGTATGCTGGCCCTGGCCACGCCGATGGACGAGGAGCTTTCCCGTCTCAACGCCGAACTAGCCGGCACCATGGTGCCCTACGGCAAGGTCGAGGAGCGCGCCGAACTCGAGGCGAAGCGCGACGCGGCCGTGGCCGCCGCACCGAGCAAAGCGGCGGCGCGCCTGGGCTTCCTCTCGAAGCTCGGGGGCAGGCTCAACGCGGGGCGGAAGGACCTCGTGGACGCGATTGCGTCGGGCAGCACCAGCCTCGACGCTCTCGAAGACGAGGCCCTGCCCGAGCCGCTCCAGGAGCTCGCGCCCGCCGAGCGCGAGGCCTACGTGAAGGAGAAACAGGAAACCCGCCAGCGGCTCCAGACGAAGATCGACGCGCTGAGCGTCGAGCGCGACGCCTACGTCAAGAAGGAGCAGGCACGCCGGGCGGCCGAAGGCGAAGGCGACGGCTTCGACGCCGAGGTGCTCGAGACCGTGCGCGAGCAGGCGGCGAAGGCCGGCATCGCCTACGAGTAGCGGGAGCGCCGGCGCGGAGAGCCCCTCTCCGCGTCGGCGGGACTCCCCCAGGCCCCCTTCAGCCCACTTCGGAGAGGGCAAGGGGCTCGCCCCAACGCAGGGTCACGGCCTCGCGCAGCGCGGGATCGCGCTCGAGGCCCGGATCCCGGCGCACCGTGTCGTGGGCGGTCTCGCGCGCGACGGCCAGCCAGCGTCGATCCCGCAAGAGATCCGCGATCCGCAGATCCGGGAGACGCCCGTGCTGGCGGGTCCCCAGAAATTCCCCCGGCCCGCGAATCCGGAGGTCGGCCTCGGCGATCGTGAAGCCGTCCGTCGTCTCGAGCATCGCGGCCAGGCGCGCTTCACTGCCTTCGCTCGCGCCCCGCGCCACCAGCAGACAGGTGCCCGGCTTCTTGCCCCGCCCCACCCGGCCACGCAGCTGGTGCAGCTGGGCCAGTCCGAAACGCTCGGCGTGCTCGATCACCATCAAGGTCGCATTCGGGACGTCGACACCGACTTCGACCACCGTGGTCGAGACGAGCAGCTGGGTCTCTCCACGCTCGAAGCGTCCCATCGCCGCGGACCGCGCCTCAGCGTCGAGCCGACCGTGGACCAGGTCGACGCGCAGATCCGGGAACGCACTCGCGATGCGCTCTGCCGACTCACTCGCAGAGCGCAGATCGAGGCGCTCGGACTCCTCGACCAGTGGATACACCACGTACACCTGCTCGCCGCGCGCGGTGGCTTCGCGAATTGCGCGCACCACCTCGCGCCCCTCGCCCGCCCGGAGCAGCAGCGTCTGGACCGGCTGACGTCCGGGCGGCAACTCGTCCAGGACCGAGAGGTCGAGGTCGCCGTGGAGCGTCATGGCGAGGGTGCGCGGGATCGGGGTCGCCGTCATCACCAGGGTGTGGGGCCGGTAGGTCTCCCGACCGCGCAGGGCGGCACGCTGCTTCACGCCGAAGCGGTGCTGTTCATCGACCACGACCAGCCCCCGGCTGCGAAACCCGACCGGCTCCTGCAGGAGTGCCTGGGTCCCGACGACCAGGTCGACTTCGCCGGCCGCCAGGTCGGCCTTGATCGCTTCGGCGTGGCCCGTCGTCACCGAGGAAGTCAGGAGCGCGATGCGCAGCGCACTCCCCTTCGCGAGCGAGCACAGCGTTCGGTAGTGCTGCTCGGCGAGAAGCTCGGTCGGCGCCATCAGCGCGGTCTGGTGTCCCGACTCGGCCACCGCAACCGCCGCGAGATAGGCGAGGACGGTCTTGCCGCTGCCCACGTCTCCTTCCAGCAGCCGACTCATCGGATGGGGGCGCGCGAGATCCCCCGCGATCTCCTTCCAGACGCGCTGCTGCGCGCCGGTCAAGCGAAACGGCAAGCCGCGCAGCGCCGCCGTCAGCCGCGGGCCCTGGGTCTGTAGGGCCAGGCCGGGCGCGCGCGCCTGACGGTCGCGTCGGAGCGCGAGCCCGAGCTCGAGGAGATAGAGCTCTTCGAGAATCAAGCGCTCGTGGCCAGGGGAGCGCGCATCGCTCAGGGCGACGGCGTCGGCGTCGAGGTCGGGCAGGTGAAGCGCGCGCAGGGCTTCCGCGGGCGTCGGTAGCGATCGCTCCTGGACCAGCGCATCGGGCAGCCTTCCCGGTACCAGATCCGAAAAATCCGCGACCGCCTTCGCGACGGCCCGCCGCAGTGCGCGCGGATGCAGGCCGTCGGGCGTCGCATAGCGGGGCACGATGCGCCGCGGCACCTCGGGATCGGCCCCCTCGTCGGGTTCGGCCTGGAGCAGCTCGACCTCGGGGTGTTGGAGTTCGAGCGAGAAGCGGTAGCGCTTCACGTCCCCCGTCACGAGCAGGAGCGCTCCCTTCGCGACGGTCCGCTCGAGGGCTTCGGTGCCGCGGAACCATTTGAGCTGCACCGTGCCCGTTTCGTCGCCCACGACCGCTTCGAAGAGCCGGCCACCCCGCCCTCCCCGACCGCGCCATCCCGCGAAGCCGCTCCCGAGCACCCGCGCCACGAAGGTGGCGTGGCGGCCGACCTGGAGCGACCCGATCGTGTCGAGATGACGGCGGTCGTCGTAGCTCGCCGGTAGCCGGTAGAGGAGATCTTCGACGCTCCGAATGCCACGCTTCGCCAGTAGTTCCGCCCGGCGGGGTCCGAGCCCCGGAAGCACACTCGGCGGCTGGTTCAGGGCTTCTCGAGCGAACTCCGGCCGCGCGAAGGGAGCGAGCACCGTCAGTGCACGCTCGACCGCCGCGCGTTCTGCGCCCGGCTTGCTGGCCTTGCGGAACGCGTCCCGGACCGCCCGATACGCCTTCCGCAACTCGACCGGCACCGCGCCGTGCGAGGCGCGATCTGCCGCCTGCTCGAGCGACGCCGCGAGGTCCACCACGCGATCCAGCTGCGCGTAGTCGTCGCGTGCCGCGAACTCCAGCGGGCGAAGCACGGCCTCGAGGGCCAGCTGGCTCGGACTCCCCTCCACGGCTCCTCCGCGAACGGCCTGGCGCGCCGACGCCCCTCGAAGGCTAGCCCGCCGCCACTCCTTCGGGGCCGAAGGACACGGGCACACCGGCGAGTTCCTCACGTTGCGCGCGCTCTGCCAGCGCGCCGCCGGCCTGGAACCCGACCGCGCGCTCGCCGCTCGGCGTATCGGCGATGACGAGGGTGTGGGACGGTTGGTCGCCCTCGAAGACCACCGTGTGCCCAGCGACCGTGGCGGGACCCTGATAGTCGGCCACGACCGTGCGCCGTTCGGTCTGGCGCTCGACCTCGGTGCTCACGTCGTCGGCCGAGAACCCAGGGCCCGGCGTCGTCGACCAGACGCTGACGCCCTGTTTCGTGAGCATGCCGCTGACGGCGGTCAGGAGGCCGTGTCCCCCGGACGTTCGGAGCGTCTGGGCCATGCGCACCGCGGCCTGGAGCACGAAACTGTTGAGCGGTCCCCCCGCGAAGGCCATGCCGCCGCCGAGGGTCACGGGCGCTGTGAGGTCCAGACCGAGCTCGCGCTGCTGCACGCGGACCGCCGCCGGGAAACAGCTGTAGAGCTCGCGGTGGGCGATCTCGTCGATCCCGAGACCGGCCGCGGCGAGCGCCGTCTCGCCCGCGACGGCGAACCCGACGCAGCGGTGCAGCGCCGCCCGCTCGGCCAGGGGCAACATGAAGTTCGACTCGGCGATCGCGCGCGGGTAGACCCACTGCGACTCGGACACACCGGCGGCCCGAGCCCGCGCCACCGAAGTGAACACGAGGCCGGCGGCCTGATCGACGTTCCACTGGCTGTTGTGCCGCTTCGTGTAGGGGAAGGCGAGCATCCGGTTGCCGGCGGCCGCGTCGCGAATCGCCTCGGGCGGAAAGAACTCGCGGGTCCAGGCGTCCGGATTCTCCACCGACGCGCGGCTCATGCCCGACCATACCTCGGCCACCTCGTCGCGGTGGGCGGAGAGGCTCAACCCTTCGTGGGCGCGCAGCGCGTTCTCGATCACCGCATACTGGCGTACGGGCATGCCCAGGTGGGCGGCGAGCTCGGCCGGATGGATGATCTCCGCGGCCGGCGTCCAGACCTCGTCGGGCGACACGTCGCCCTGATCGGTGACCGGGGCCTCCACCCCGGCCCGCGCCGCTTGCGCCGCGCGCCACTTCGCCTCGCCCCCGGCGACGAGCACCACCTCGCGTTCCCCCGCGGCGATCGCCGTACAGGCCTTCGCGAACAAAGTCGTCTGTAGTACGCCAACCTGGGCGAACTGGGTGCGCGCCTGCTTCGCACCGATCGTCTCGGCCACCCAGCGACCGGGGTCTGGGTAGTCCCAGAAGCCACGCGGGATGGCCAGCGCGTCGGCCGTCTCGAGCCATTCGCGGCTGCCGGCATCGGCTGCCGCTGCCTCGAGCGCCTGGGCCATCAACGCCACGGGTTCCACCGCTGCGCTCGGGTCCGCTTCGCGCTGAACCACCGAGCCGACCCCGATCACGACGGGCGTGCGGTCGTCACTCATGTCGCGGCGTGGATTTCTTGCAACGCGCGCACCCCGATGCTCTCGGCCTGCAACGCCCGGACGGCGCTGGCACCGGCACGGGCCGCCGCCACCGTGGTGAAGTACGGCACCGATCGCAGCAGCGCCGTGCGCCGCAGGGACGCCGAGTCCCGGACTGCCGTGGGATCACTCGCGACCGTGTTGATCACCAGGGACACATCACCGGCCTCGATACGCTCCACCGTGTCCCGCTCGTTCGGTCCGCCACGCCCGACCTTCGGCACCGACTCGGCGGCCACGCCCGCCTCGGCCAGCGACGCGGCCGTGCCCGGCGTGGCGAGCACCGAGAAGCCGGCCTCCCAGAGATCGCGCGCGATCGGCGCGATCGCCTCTCGATCCTCGGCCTTCACCGAGACCAGCACCGTGCCTTCCTGAGGCAGCGGATTCCCGGCCTGGATCTGGGATTTCGCGAAGGCCCGGCCGAAGTCGGAGTCGATGCCCATCACCTCGCCCGTGCTCTTCATCTCGGGCCCGAGCAGAGTGTCGGCACCGGGGAACTTCACGAAGGGGAAAACCGCCTCCTTGACCGAATAGTGTCGGGGCCAGACCTCGTCGACGAAGCCCAGCGACTCCAGCTTCTCGCCCGACATCACCAGCGCCGCGAGCTTCGCCAGCGGTTTCCCGATGGCCTTCGAGACGAAGGGAACGGTTCGCGAGGCCCGCGGGTTCACCTCGATGACGTAGAGTGCGCTGTCCTTCACGGCGTACTGGACGTTCATCAGTCCCCGCACGCCGAGCTCCAGGGCGAGCTTGCGGGTCGATTCCAGGATCTCGTCGATCACCGGCTTCGTCAGCGAGTACGGGGGCAGCGAGCAAGCGCTATCGCCCGAGTGGACGCCCGCCTGCTCGATGTGTTCCATGATCCCACCGATCACCACGCGATCGCCGTCGCAGATCGCGTCGACGTCGACCTCCGTCGCGTCGGCGAGGAAACGGTCGACGAGGATCGGATGCTCGGGCGACGCCTGCACGGCGTAGGTCATGTAGTCGCGCAGGGAGGCCTCGTCGTGGACGATCTCCATGGCCCGGCCGCCCAGCACGTAGGAGGGCCGCACGAGCACCGGGTAGCCGATCCGCTCGGCGACCTGCACGGCTTCATCGTCGCTGCGCGCGAGTCCCGCCGGCGGCCGCTTCAGCTCGAGCTGCTCGAGGAGCGCTTCGAAGCGTTCGCGGTCCTCGGCGCGGTCGATCGCTTCGGGCGGCGTCCCGAGGATCGGTACGCCGGCCTGTTCCAGGGCGACGGCCAGCTTCAGCGGGGTCTGGCCGCCGAACTGGACGATCACGCCTTCGGGCTTCTCCTTGTCCACGATCGAGAGCACGTCCTCGAGGGTGAGCGGCTCGAAGTAGAGCCGGTCGCTCGTGTCGTAGTCCGTCGAGACGGTCTCGGGGTTGCAGTTGACCATGATCGTCTCGTAGCCCGCGTCGGCGAGTGCGAAGGAGGCATGGACGCAGCAGTAGTCGAACTCGATCCCCTGCCCGATCCGGTTCGGCCCGCCCCCCAGGATCATGATCTTGCGGCGGTCCGTGGGCTCCGCTTCGCACTCGTCCTCATAGGTCGAATAGAGGTACGGCGTGTGGGCGACAAACTCGGCGGCGCAGGTGTCGACGCGCTTGTAGACGGGCAACACGTCGTGCTCGTGTCGCAACGCGCGCACCGCGTCCTCCGAGATACCCCAGAGATCCGCCAGCCGCCGGTCCGAGAAACCGCGTTGCTTCGCGCCCCGCAGCCAGCGCGCGCGTTCGCTCTCCGGCGCGGCGGCGAGGTCCTTCTCCCACTGGACGATCTCTTCGATGTTGCGGAGGAACCAGGGGTCGAGGGCGGAGCGTGCGTACAGCTCGTCGACCGTGGCCCCGCGCCGCAACGCCTCGGCGACGTACCAGAGACGTGCCGCATGGGGTCGCTCGATCCCGGCCCAGAGCTCGGCGTCGTCCTTCACCTCGGGCGGCTCGAGGCCGGCGTGGCCGATCTCCATCGAGCGCAGCGCCTTCTGGAGGCTCTCCTTGAAGGTCCGGCCGATCGCCATCGCCTCGCCGACCGACTTCATCTGCGTGGTCAGGGTGTCGTCCACGCCCGGGAACTTCTCGAAGGTGAAGCGCGGGGTCTTCGTGACGACGTAGTCGATCGACGGCTCGAAGCTCGCCGGCGTCTCCCGGGTGATGTCGTTGCGGATCTCGTCGAGCGTATATCCGACGGCGAGCTTCGCGGCGATCTTGGCGATCGGGAAGCCGGTCGCCTTCGACGCGAGTGCCGACGAGCGCGAAACCCGCGGGTTCATCTCGATCACGACGATGCTGCCGTCCTTCGGATCGACGCCGAACTGGATGTTCGACCCGCCGGTATCGACCCCGATCTCGCGGATGATGGCGAGGGAGGCGTCGCGCAGCTCCTGGTATTCCCGGTCGGTCAGGGTCTGGGCCGGGGCCACCGTGATCGAGTCGCCGGTATGGACGCCCATCGCATCGAAGTTCTCGATCGAGCAGATGATGACGACGTTGTCGGCGCAGTCGCGCATCACCTCGAGTTCGTACTCCTTCCAGCCGAGCACGCTCTGCTCGACCAGACAGGTGTGGTTCGGCGATTGACTGAGCGCCCACTCGACGATCTTCTCGAACTCCTCCATCGAGTAGGCAATGCCGCCGCCGGTCCCACCGAGGGTGAAGCTCGGCCGGATGATCGCCGGGATGCCCGTGTCCTGGACGATGCGGCGGGCGTCGTCCAGCGATCGGGCGTAGCCCGACTGGGGCATCTTCAGACCGATCTTCTCCATCGCCAGCCGGAACTCGTCGCGGTCTTCGGCCTTGTGGATCGCCTCGAGCTGGGCACCGATCAGCCCCACCCCATAGCGCTCGAGCACACCGGCCTCGTGCAGCGCGATCGTCAGATTGAGCGCCGTCTGGCCGCCGAGCGTCGGCAGGATCACGTCGGGGCGCTCGTGGGCGATGATGCGCTCGAGCGAGTCGACGGTCATCGGCTCGACGTAGGTGCGATCGGCGAACTCGGGGTCCGTCATGATCGTGGCCGGGTTCGAGTTGACCAGCACGATGCGGTAGCCCTCTTCGCGGAGCGCCTTGCATCCCTGAGAGCCCGAGTAGTCGAACTCGCAGGCCTGGCCGATCACGATCGGCCCGGCGCCGATCACGAGAATCGTCTCGATGTCTGCTCGTCTCGGCATCGAACTAGGCTCCCGCCGCGCCGGAGGCGATCTCGGCCCCGGTCACCTTTTCGCCTGCCACGTGTCGATCCACCATCTCGCGGAAGCGTTCGAAGAAATAGGCAGCGTCGTGGGGTCCCGGCGACGCCTCTGGGTGGTACTGGACCGAGAAGAGCGGCCGGGTCTCGTGGGCGAGCCCTTCCACCGTTCCGTCGTTCAGGTTGACGTGGGTGACGCGCACCGGCTCACCGGCCGCGCGCAGCGAGTCGGCGTCCACCGCGTAGCCGTGGTTCTCCGCACAGATTGCGACCTTCCGCGTCGCCAGGTCCTGCCCGGGCTGGTTCCCGCCGTGGTGCCCGAAGAGCAGCTTGCGGGTCGTCCCGCCGAGGGAGAGCCCGAGGATCTGGTGCCCGAGGCAGATGCCGAACATCGGCACGCTCTCGGCGAGCGTCCGCACGTGCTCGCGGACCCCCGCGACCGCCGCCGGATCGCCCGGGCCATTGGAGAGGAAGACGGCGTCCGGGTCCATGGCGAGCACCTCGTCCGCCGGGGTCGCCGCCGGAACCACGTGCACGTCGAAGCCCTGCTCGACCAGCAGGCGCAGGATGTTCCGCTTGATCCCGAAGTCGTAGGCCACGAGCTTTCGCAGGGGCTCGGGGCGCGAGGAGCGCGGCACCTGACCGTCGATTCCGGGCCAGCGGCCCTCGTCCCAGCGATAGGACGCGTCGCAGGTCACTTCCGCGGCGAGATCCCGGCCGTCGAGGCCCGGATCCTGGCGCGCGCGCTCGAGCAGCTTCGCCTCGTCCTGCTCCGCCGGGTCCGTCGACAGGACGCCGACCTGGGCGCCCCCATCGCGGATCCGTCGCACCAGGGCGCGGGTGTCGATCCCGGCCAGCCCGGGTACGCCGTGACGGGCGAGGTAGGCGTCGAGGTCTTCGTTCGAGCGCCAGTTCGAGGGGGCGAACACCTCCTTGGCGATGAAGCCCGACAGGAAGGGACGCCGGCTCTCTTCGTCTTCCGGGTTCGTGCCCACGTTGCCGATCTGCGGATAGGTCATCGCCACGATCTGACCCGCGTAGGACGGATCCGTGACGATCTCCTGATACCCGGTCAGCGAGGTGTTGAAGCACACCTCGCCCACCCCCACCGCGACGGCGCCGAAGGCCTCGCCGCGATAGATCGTGCCGTCGGCCAGCACGAGTCGCCCTGCTGCGGGCGGCTTTCCGCTCATACCAAGATTCCCTTCTCCACGTCGTACACCACGCTTCCGTCGACCAAGGTCTTGCGAACCCGCCCGGTCAGGCTCCTGCCCGTCCAGGGGGAGTTCACCGATTTCGAGAACCCCTTCGTGGGGTCGTAGATCCACGCTTCTTCCGGATCGAGGATCGCCACGTCGCCCACCTGACCCGGCTCGAGGGAGCCGCCGGCGACCCGAAGAATCCGCGCCGGCGTCGTGGAGAGCCGTCGCACCAGTTCGAGCGGCGTGATCTCTCCGGTCCGCACCAGATCCAGCACCGCGCCGAGCGCGGTCTCGAAGCCGATCATGCCCGGCGGCGCCTCGCGGAAGTCGAGGTCCTTCTCGTGGAGCGCGTGGGGTGCATGGTCGGTGGCGATCGCGTCGAGCGTGCCGTCACAGAGCCCGGCGCGGCAGGCGTCCCGATCGGCCTTCGACCGCAGGGGCGGCGCCACCTTGGCGTTGGTGTCGTACTCGAGCACCTCGGCGTCGGTGAGCGTGAGATGGTGGGGCGTCACCTCGGCGGTCACGTGCACCCCTCGCTCGCGGGCGGCGCGGACGTGCTCGACCCCGCCTCGCGTGGAGACGTGCGCCACGTGCACGTGCGCTCCGGTGAACTCGGCAAGCATCACGTCGCGGCTCACGTGCAGCTCTTCGGCCATCGCCGGGTTGCCGGGCAGCCCGAGCTTCGTCGAGATCATGCCCTCGTTCACGACGCCGGAACCGACCAGCGTGCGGTCCTCGGCGTGGGTGATTACCGGTGCGTCGACCAGCTTCGAGTACTCGAGAACGCGACGCATGACGCCGGTGTCCATGATCGTCTTGCCATCGTCGCTGAAGGCCACGGCGCCGGCCGCCTTGAGGGCGGCCATCTCGGTCATGACTTTGCCTTCGAGGCCCTTCGTGGCCGCGGCCACCGGGTACACCCGCACGGGAGAGTCCTGGCGCGCCCGGTCGAGAATGAAGTCCGTGGTCGCCGGGTCGTCGTTCACCGGGTGGGTATTCGCCATGCACGCGATTCCGGTGAAGCCCCCGGCCGCGGCCGACCGCCCCCCCGTCGCGATGTCTTCTTTGTATTCCTGGCCCGGCTCCCGCAGGTGGGTGTGCAGGTCCACGAAGCCCGGCGTGACCCAGCAGCCGCGGGCGTCGATCAACTCGGCCTCCGGCGCGTCGATCTGCGGACCATGCTCGGCCACGCGGCCGTCCACCAGCAGCAGGTCCTCGACCGCGTCGGTATCGCTGGCCGGGTCGATCACCCGGCCGCCTCGAATCAAGACCTGCATGCCTACTCCTGGCCCCCCTCGGCATCGCGCGGTGCGCGTCCTGCGAAGAGGTAGAGGACCGCCATCCGCAGAGCGACGCCGTTGCGCACCTGATCGAGGATCACGCTCGGTCGGTGGTCGGCGATATCGTGGGACAGCTCGACCCCGCGGTTGATCGGACCCGGATGCATCACGATGGCGTCCGGGTTGGCGTATTGCAGCTTGGCGCGGTCGATCCCGAAGGTGGCGGAGTACTCGCGGACGCTGGGGAAGAAGGCCCCCTCGAGACGCTCGTTCTGGATCCGCAGCGCCATCACGACATCGGCGCCCTCCAAGCCCTCGCGCAGGGAGGTGGTGGCCTTGACGCCGAAGCTCTCCTCGATCGCGGGCGGGATCATCGGGGGCGGCGCCACGACCCGGACGTTGGCCCCGAGCTTCCGGAACACGTGTACGTTCGAGCGCGCGACCCGCGAGTGCAGGATGTCCCCCACGATCGTCACCGTGAGGCCGTCGATGCGCCCCTTCGCCTGGCGCACGGTGAAGCAGTCGAGGAGGGCCTGGGTCGGGTGCTCGTGGGCGCCGTCCCCCGCGTTGATCACCGGGGCGTCCAGCACATCGGCGATCCGATGCGGCACACCGGCGACCGCGTGGCGCACCACGACGGCGTCCGGGTCCATCGCGTCCAGGGTCTTCGCGGTGTCGAGGATGCTCTCGGACTTCTTGAGGCTCGAGCCCGAAGGCGAGAAGTTGATCACGTCGGCGGAGAGCCGCTTGCCCGCGATCTCGAAGCTCGCCCGCGTGCGCGTCGAAGCTTCGAAGAAGAGGTTGATGATCGTCCGCCCACGCAGCGTGGGCACCTTCTTGACGTCACGCCCCCCGATCTCGGCCATGTGTTCGGCCGTATCGAGAATCCGCTCGATCGCCTCGCGATCGAGATCGTCCGTCCCCAGGAGATCCCGTCCGATCACGCTCCGCCCTCCCCCTCGTGCTCATCCCCGTGGCTGTAGACCACGAGCTCGAGCTCCCCCTCGGCATCGCTCTTCTCTCGAAGCTTCACGTCGTCGGCGAGTCCGGTCGGGACGTTCTTGCCGACGTAGTCGAGCTTGATCGGCAGCTCGCGGTGACCGCGATCGACCAGGCCGACCACCTGCACGGCCCGCGGCCGTCCGAAATCCATCAGGGCGTCCATCGCCGCCCGGATCGTGCGCCCGGTCTTCACGACGTCGTCCACCAGGACCACCACGTGATCGTCCACCGCCGAGGGCATTTCGGTGCGCCGGAGCGCGGGCCGCTCGCCGGTCGAGAGCAGGTCGTCGCGGTAGAGCGTCGTGTCGAGGATCCCGATCGGGATGCGCAGGTCGGCGAGCTGGCGGAGATCCTTGGCGAGCTGGCGCGCCAGCGGCACGCCCCCGTTCGGAATCGCCACCAGGTAGAGCTGATCGGGCGCGGGCGTCCGCTCGATGATCTCGTGGGCGATGCGGGTCAGCGAACGCCGAATGCCGGCGTCGTCGAGCAACTGCCGAGCCGGGCCGCGGTTTCGGGCGGCGTTCGAGGTCGGCACGGAGGAGGCCTCTTGGCTCCCCTCCGCCCGTGCTTGGGGGGCGGGCGGCTTCACCGGGTTGCGCTTTCTCCGCCTCTCGGGACGGAATTAAAAGAGCAGACGGCCGGAGGATAGAGCGGGCCTCAGAGACCCGCCAGGCGGCTCACCCGAACGGCGTTCGCCCTACTCGACGGGGCGCCCGATCCGGCTCCAGCGCACCTCGGATCCCCACCACTGCCGCGGGTCCAGGAGCGCCACCCAGTCCCCGTTGAAGTCCCAGGACCAGTAGAGCAGGAATGCCGGACCGTGGAGCTCGTCGCGGTGGACGGTGCCCCAGAAGCGGCTGTCCTTCGAGTAGTCACGGTTGTCTCCCAGGACGAAGTAGCGCTGCGGCTCCACCTCGAAGTTCCCGGACCGCGAGCGCAGCCCGGGATCGTCGAGAACGCGGAAGCTGCGCTCGGGCAGGAGTACACGATCGACGCGCAGGTCGCGACCGGTCTCGTCCGCGAACGCCGACACGCCGCGCTCGCGCGAAATCGGCTCGCCGTTCACGAACACCACCTCGTCGACGATGTCGATCCGGTCGCCTGGCAATCCGACGATCCGCTTCACGTATTGCTCTCGGGGCCACTCGGGCGCGCGATCGGCGGGCTCGGTCTGGCTCCCATCCCGCGCGACGCTGAACACCACGACCTCGCCGCGGCGCGGATCGCGCCAGGCGGGTAGTCGTAGATCGGTGCCGGGAATCCGCGCGCCGTAGACGAACTTGTTCACGAAGAGGTGGTCACCGATGTAGAGCGTGGGGAGCATCGACCCGGAAGGGATCCGGAACGGTTCCACGACGAAGACCCGGATCCCCAGCGCGATCGCGATCGCGGCGAGCAACACGACGAACTGCTCGCCTGCGTGCCGCTTCGCACTGCGAGCGTCTTCCTCCTGGGAAGGAGGCGACGATTCGGGAGGAGGCGTCTCGACCCGGGCGCTCACGAGTCGTCGAGACGGAGTGCCGCCAAGAAGGCTTCCTGGGGAATCTCGACGGAGCCGACCTTCTTGAGGCGGCGCTTCCCCTCCTTCTGCTTCTCGAGCAGCTTCCGCTTTCGGGTGATGTCACCGCCGTAGCACTTTGCCGTCACGTTCTTGCGAAGCGCCTTGACCGTCGTGCGCGCAATCACGCGGCTGCCGATCGCGGCCTGGAGCGCCACTTCGTACATCTGGCGCGGAATGAATTCCTTCAACTTGCGCACCAGCTCGGTTCCGCGGTGGAAGGCCTTCTCGCGATGCACGATCAGCGAGAGTGCGTCGACGGGATCGCCGTTCACCAGCACGTCGAGGCGCGTCAGATCCGAGGGGCGGTATCCGATCAGCTCGTAGTCGAAGGACCCGTAGCCGCGCGTAGCGCTCTTGATGCGGTCATGGAAGTCCAGCACCACCTCGGCCAGCGGAAGCTCGTAGCGCACCTGCACCCGCGACCCATGGTGATGCATGTCGCGCTGCTGACCGCGACGCTCCTGGCAGAGCGCCAGGACCGCTCCGACGAAATCGGGCGGCACGTGGATGGTGGCCAGGATCATCGGCTCTTCCACGCGGTCGAGATCGCCCGGGGGCGGCAGCGCCGACGGGGTCTCGATCTCGACCGGCTCGCCCTCCTTCGGAACCACCCGGTAGCGCACGGTGGGCGCCGTCGAGATCAGGTCGAGGTCGTACTCGCGCTCGAGCCGCTCCTGAACGATCTCGGAGTGGAGGAAACCCAGGAACCCGCAGCGAAACCCGAACCCCAGCGCGGCACTCGTCTCCGGCTCGTAGACCAGCGACGCATCGTTCAGCTGGAGCTTCTCCAGGGCCACCTTCAGGTCTTCGTAGTCCTCGGCATCGACCGGGTAGAGCCCGGTGAACACCATCGGTTTCACGTCCTGGAACCCGGGAAGCGGCTCCTCGGCCGGTGCCTTCGCATCGGTGAGGGTGTCGCCGATGCGCACTTCGGCCAGGGTCTTGATCCCGGCCACGACCATGCCCACCTCGCCCGCCTCGAGCTGCTTCACCTCGCGCGGGTGGGGGTCGAGGACATGCACCGTCTGGATGTCGCGCTCCGCTCCCATGGCCATCATGCGGATCTTCTGGCCGGGACGCAGCGCCCCGTCGACGATGCGCACCAGCATGATCGCGCCGACGTAGGGATCGAACCAGGAGTCGAAGACCAGGGCGCGGGGCGCGACGTGGGCATCGCCTTTCGGCGGTGGCATCACCGACACGATGCGTTCGAGGAGATCCTCGATGCCCTTCCCTTCCTTCGCCGACACCGGGATGACGTCGGCGGCGTCGAGGCCGACCACTTCCTCGATCTCTTCGGCCACGCGATCCGGGTCGGCCGCGGGAAGGTCGATCTTGTTGACGACCGGCACGATCTCGAGGCCTGCATCCACCGCGAGATAGGCATTCGCGAGGGTCTGGGCCTCGATGCCCTGGGCCGCATCCACGACCAGCACCGCGCCTTCGCAGGCCTGCAGCGCGCGCGAAACCTCGTAGGAGAAGTCCACGTGGCCCGGCGTGTCGATCAGGTTGAGGAGATAGGTCTCCCCGTCCCGCGCCGTGTACTCCATCCGCGCGGTCTGGGCCTTGATCGTGATCCCACGCTCGCGTTCGAGCTCCATCTTGTCGAGAAACTGGGCGCGGCGTTCGCGGTCCGAGAGGGTTCCGGTCGCATCGAGCAGTCGGTCGGCCAGTGTGCTCTTGCCATGGTCGATGTGGGCGACGATGCAGAAGTTGCGGATCTTCTCCCGCGAGACGCTCATGACGCCCTCGTCGGCTCGAGTTCGAGCTTCGGCGCGTCCGGCGACGCCAGGTAGGCGCGCACGGCCTCTTGCCAGGGTCGTGGGGTGACGCCGAGGCCCTCGGCGCGCTCGGTGCCCAGCACCGACCAGGCCGGACGCGGAGCGTCCGCCGCGATCTCGCCCGTGGTGATGCGATCGACCTGAAGTTCGCCGAAGCCGGCCTCGTCGAGGACGAAGCGCGCCAGGTCCCACCAGGTCGCGACGCCGGCGTTCGCAAAGTGGAAGAGACCCGTCGCATCGGCCTCGACCAACTGCACGATCGCGGCGGCGAGATCGGTGGCGTAGGTCGGCCGTCCCGACTGGTCGGCCACGACCCGTAGCGGGCCGCTCGCCTCCCCTCGACGCCGCAACGCCGCCTGATTCAGGATGGCGACCAGGAAGTTGCGTCCAGCCCCGAACACCCAGCTCGTCCGGACCACCAGGAAGCGCGGCGAAGCGGCCAGCACCGCCTGCTCACCGGCCAGCTTGGTGCGCCCGTACACCGAGCGCGGCGCCGTCGGGGCGTCCTCGGGATACGGCGTCTGGGCATCGCCCGCGAACACATAGTCGGTCGAGACGTGGACCAGCCCGGCGTCGTGCTCGACGCACGCCTCGGCCAGGCTCGCCGGCCCCCGGGCGTTGCCGTGCTCCGCCGCCTCGGGTTCTCGTTCGCAGCGGTCGACGTGGGTGAAGCCCGCTGCGTTCACGCACACGATCGGTCGCGGTAACTCCGCGAGCCGGGCCTTCACCGCGGCGGCATCGGCGATGTCCAACTCGTCGTGGGACGCCGTCGTCACCCCGGCACCCGCAGCACGCAGCTGCTCGGTGAGGGCGCGGCCGAGTTGCCCTCGGCTGCCAGTCACGAACCAGTGGAGCGGCACGGGCTACTCCCCGGTCTCTTCCAGGACCCAGGTCGGGAGCTTCTCGCGCTTCTCGAGCTTCGAGGCCAGGCGCACCGCTTCCTCGCGCGCCGGGACGGGCCCGACCCGCACGCGCCAGCGTCGGCCCGCCGACGCGGGATCGGTCTTCACGTAGGTCGTGTAGCCGCGATCGCGTAGGGAAACCGCCAGCCGGTCGGCGGCAGCGCTCTCCTCGAAGGATCCCACCTGCACCGCGAAGCCCCGCGGCGGCCGTGCGGACACGGGCGGTGCGGGCTTCGGGGCGCTCTCGCGCTTCGGCTTCTGGACCTTCGCGGTCTCGACCTTGGCCGTCGAAACGGTCTGCACCTTCGGAGTGGACGCCTTGGGTGCCGAGGCGGTCTTCGGCGGCGGCGGAGCCGCCACTTCGGGCAGCGAGGCTTCGGTCGGCGTCGGGTCGGACCAGTCGACGGATTCGGACTCGCCGCTCAGATACGCGAAGACCAGCCGGGGCTCCTCCCAGAGGAACCCGGCCATGGCGCCGAACAGAAAGCCGGCGACCACCAGCAAGACCAACGCCACCAGGGTACTGAGCCAACCCGCCCGTCGTCGTTCGCTCTGCATCACATCCGCTCCGGGGTGGAGATTCCGAGCAGCGAGAGCACGCCCGACAGGGTCGTGCGGACCGCTAGGGCGAGCCCGAGGCGCGCGTTCGTGAGCGCGGGGTCGTCGGAGAGCACACGGTGCCGAACACCGTCCTGCTGATAGGGGTTCCAGAGGCCCGCGAGGTCGCGGCCGTAGTAACACAGATGGTGGGGTTCGCGGGTCTTCGCCGCCTGGGAGAC
This sequence comes from Myxococcota bacterium, assembly GCA_039030075.1. NCBI lineage: Bacteria > Pseudomonadati > Myxococcota > Myxococcota bacterium. The sequence goes on from JBCCEW010000014.1 coordinate 126,366, forward strand.
GACCTCGGGGAACTCGGAGATCTTCTTCAGGATCTCCAGCTCCTCGGGTAGCACCAGCGGGGTCGCGTCCACGCTCTCCGCGTCGGGCAACGCCACGCCCAGCTCGCGCGCCTTGCGCTCGATCGCGTGGGTGCGCGCGTGGGCGTACTGGAGCGTGTAGGTCGGGTTCTTCTTCCAGTCGGTGTCTTCGGCGAGATCCAGATCGAAGTCGAGGTGGCTCTCGGCGCGTCGCTGCACCATGAAGAAGCGGAAGACGTCGGCACCCACCTGTTCGAGCAGTTCGTCCACCGTGATATAGGTGGCCTTCCGAGTGGATTGCTTCACCTGCTCGCCGCCGCGGGTCAGCGTGACGAACTGGTTCATGACGAGTTCGATGCGGTCCGGATCGCAGCCGAGGGCCTCGGCGCCGGCCACGACGTAGGGGAACTGCTCCTTGTGGTCGGCCCCCTGGACGTCGATCACCGCGTCGAAACCGCGCGCGAACTTCTGCCGGTGGTAGGCGATGTCGGGGAGCAGATAGGTCGGCTCCCCCGTCCGCCGCACGAGGACACGGTCGCGCTCGAGCCCCTTCGACGTCGCGCGCAGCCAGCGCGCTCCGTCTTCGTCGAAGAGCAGTCCGGCCGCTTCGAGATCGGTGAGCGCGCGCTCGAGGTCACCCCCCTCGTAGAGATCGCGCTCGTTGCTGTAGACGTCGAAGTGGATGGCGAGATCGCCGAGGGTCTTGCGGATTTCCGCGAAGATCTGGGTCTCGGCCGTCTCGCGGAAGACCGCCTCGGGCTCTTCGTCCACCAGGGCGTCGCCATGCGCGGAGACCAGACCCGCCGCGAGCTCACCGATGTAGGCGCCCTGGTAACCGTCGTGCGGGAAGACGACGGGCAAGCCGTCGACTTCTTCCAGCCAGGCCTTTTCCGGATCGGCCATCGCTTCGGCACTCGGCGGCGCGGCCTTCCCGAGCTGTTCCAGGTAGCGTGCCTTCACCGACTGGCCGAGCACCCGCATCTGCCGACCGCCGTTGTTGAAGTAGTACTCGCGCGTGACGTCGTGCCCGGTCGCCTCGAGAAGCCGCGCGATCGCGTCGCCCAGAACGGCCTGCCGTCCGTGGCCGAGGGTGAGCGGCCCGGTCGGATTCGCCGAGACAAACTCGACCTGTACGCGCTTCCCGGCGCCCCAGTCGGCGTGGCCATAGCGCGCCCCCGCGGCCAACACGTCGCGCAGGAGCGAGTGCCAGCGCTGCTCGGAAAGCCACAGGTTCACGAAGCCCGGGCCCGCCACCTCGGCTTTCTGGATGGGTCCGTCGAGCTGGCCGATGCGCTCGATCAGGCGCTCGGCGATCGCACGCGGCGGCTGCTTCAGTCGCTTCGCCAAGAGCATGGCCGCGTTGCAGGCGAAGTCGCCGTGGTCCTCGTTGCGAGGGGTTTCCAACGCGAAATCGGGGACCGGACCCGCGTCCCCCGCCTCGTCGAGGAGGGACTGGATCAGATCCTTCAAGGTCTGGTGGAGCTGCTCGCGCATCAGAACGGTCCAGGGTCGCCCGTCGTAGGAATTAGGTCAAGGAATTCGAGCATTTGCGGCACCCCGAGGTGCCAGCCGGACGATCGTCTCGCCGGGTCGGGCGTACTCGAGCCCCTCACGAATGGCGCGCTCCACCAGGAACGGGTCGTCCTGGAGGTCGCCCGTCTGGGCTTCGAGGGAAACCACTTCCAGGCGCAGGGCCTCGATCCGAGCCTCGGTACGTTCGAGGTCAGCACGCAGCGCCCACCACGGTCGCAGGCCCGATTCGCCGTCGATCCACGCCAAGCCGAGCGCGACCCCGGCGATGGCGATCGCCCACCACACGCCTTTCACGGTTCCCCCCAGAGCCGTTGGCGGAAAGGTAGCGCGAGCCGCCGCCCGCGCCCTGCCCCGCGGCGGCCGCCTAACCGGTTCCGCCGAGCAGACGCCGGATCCGCTCGATGTAGCTCGGGTCGTCCCACTCGCGGGGCCCGATGTAACGCTCGACCACCACCCCGTCGCGATCGATCAGCAGGGTCTCGGGAAAGCGATAGGCCTGGTAGCTCTCGGCGACGGCCTGATCGCCGTCCCAGAGGATCGGGAAGGTGAGTCCGAGACGCTGCTGGAACGACTCGACCGGCGCCTCGGTCTCGTCCACTGAGATCGCGACGAGCTCGAGCCCATCGGCCACCAGGGCCTCGTGGAGGCGCTGCATGGCCGGCATCTCGTCCTCGCAGGGCTTGCACCAGGTCGCCCAGAAGTTGAGGAGCACCACCCGACCGCGGAGATCGTCGAGCGTCACCGGCTGGGCGCCCGGCACCCTCGGCAGGGAGAAGGCAGGAGCCGCGCTGCCCCGGTTGACCGGGTTCGGTGTCTCCGACCCGCCCAGGACCGCAAAGGCCACGGCGAGCGCGATCGCGCCCGCGACCAACCAGGGCCCCGCTCGATCCACCGAGGATCAGGCCTCGTCGGAGTCCGCAGTCTCCTGCTTCTTCTTCGACGCGGCCTTCTTCTTCGACTTCTTCTTCTTGGGCGCCGGCTCGGCCTCGGCCTCGATCAGCTGGACGATCGCCATCTCGGCGGCGTCGCCGACGCGACGTCGGCTCTTCACCACCCGGGTGTAGCCGCCCGCGCGATCCGCGTAGCGCTCGGCGAGCTCGCCGAAGAGCTTCGTAGTGGCGTCCTTGGTGCGCACGATGCGGAGGGCCCGCCGGCGCGCATGGAGGTCGCCGCGCTTGCCCAGCGTGATCATCCGATCGGCGATGCGACGCAGCTCGCGCGCCTTCGCGTGGGTCGTCTCCACCTGCTCGTGCTCGAGCAGCGATGTGACGAGGTTGCGAAACATCGCCAGACGGTGGGCGCTGGTACGCCCGAACTTGCGCGTATCGACGCGATGGCGCATCGGACTAGACCTCGCGCTCCCGCATGCGCTCGATCTCCGCGCGCGACGGGAAGTTGTCGATCCGCATGCCGAGTTCGAGGCTCATGCTCGCGAGCACTTCCTTGATCTCGTTCAACGACTTGCGGCCGAAGTTCTTGGTCTTGAGCATCTCGCCCTCGGTGCGCTGCACCAGCTCACCAATCAGGCGGATGTTCGCGTTCTGGAGGCAGTTCGCCGAACGGACGGACAGCTCCAGCTCGTCGACCGACTTGAAGAGATTCGGGTTGAGCGGCGCAGGCTCCTCGGCGAGGGGCGCGAGCGACTCGGTCGGCTCTTCGAAGTTGATGAAGATGGCGAGCTGTTCCTTCAGGATCTTCGCGGCGAAGGCGAGCGAATCGACCGGCGCCACCGTCCCGTCGGTCCAGATCTCCATCGAGAGCTTGTCGAAGTCGGTCTCACGGCCCACGCGCGCGGGCGTGACGCTGTAGTTGACCTTGTGCACCGGCGAGAAGATCGAGTCGATCGGGATGGTGCCGATCGGCATGTCGTCGGTCTTGTTCTTCTCGGCGGCCACGTAGCCCTTGCCGCTGTTGACCGTCACTTCCATCTCGACGTCGGCGTCGGGCGCCAGGGTCGCGATCTTGTGATCCGGGTTCATCACCTCGACGGTCGGGTCGTCCACTACCAGGTCCCGAGCGTAGAGGATGCCCTCGCCCGTCTTGTGGACACGCAGCAGTTTCGGCCCTTCACCGTGGGCTCGGAGGCGCACTTCCTTCAGATTCAGAACGATGTCCGAGACGTCTTCCATGACGCCCGGCATCGTCGAGAACTCGTGGAGGACGCCCTCGATCTTGACCGACGTGACCGCCGATCCCTGAAGCGAGGAGAGCAGCACGCGTCGGAGCGCATTGCCCAGCGTGAGGCCGAAACCGCGCTCGAGCGGTTCGCAGGAGAAGCGGCCGTAGCTCTCGGTCGCTCCCCCGTCCTCGGTCTCGAGGTCACGAGGTCGGATCAGTTCACGCCAGTTTTTCGCGATGATTTCCTGGTCCATGGACTCCCTTTCGGCAGATAGGGGCGGGATTAGCGCGAGTACAGCTCGACGATGAGCTGCTCTTGGATGGGCATCGTGATGTCTTCCCGCACCGGAAGCGCCTTCACCGAGCCCGCGAAGTTGGTCTTGTCGATCTCGAGCCACTGCGGGACGCTCTTGCCCTCGAGGGCCTCCAGCGCGCCCGAGATCCGCTCGACCTTCCGCGACTTCTCGCGCAGCGTGACGAGATCGCCCGCGCGCAGCTGCATCGACGGAATCGACGCCTTCCGGCCGTTCACCTGGAAGTGGCCGTGCTTGATCAGCTGGCGGGCCTCGGCACGCGAGGTCGCGAAGCCCAGCCGGAACACCACGTTGTCGAGGCGGCGCTCGAGCAGGATCAGCAGGTTCTCACCCGCTCGCCCCTTCATCCGCGACGCGCGCTTCATCGTGCTCGCGAACTGCTTCTCGAGCAGCCCGTACATGCGGCGCACCTTCTGCTTCTCGCGCAGCTGGACGCCGTAGTCGGAGAAGCGCGTGCGCCCCTGGCCGTGTTGTCCCGGGGGATAGCCGCGTCGCTCGACTCCGCACTTCGGAGAGAAGCAGCGATCGCCCTTCAGGAAGAGCTTCGTGCCCTCGCGGCGGCAGAGCCGGCAGACTGCATCGTTGTATCGCGCCATGCGAAATCCTCTAGACCCGGCGCCGCTTCGGCGGGCGGCATCCGTTGTGGGGAATCGGGGTGACGTCGCGGATCATCGTCACCTTGATGCCGGCGGCCTGGATGGCTCGCACCGCCGACTCACGGCCCGAACCCGGGCCCTTCACGAACACCGCCGCCTGTCGCACGCCGTGCTCCATGGCCTTCTTCGCGCACTCCTCGGCCGCCACCTGCGCAGCGAACGGAGTGGACTTGCGCGAGCCCTTGAAGCCCTGGCCGCCAGCCGTCGACCACGCCAGCGCGCCGCCGGAGGGATCGGTGATCGTGATGATCGTGTTGTTGAACGTCGACTGGACGTGCACCACGCCCGACTGAACGTTCTTCTTGACCTTCTTCTTGCCGCCCTTTTTCACGGGTCGCCTCTCTGGTCTACTTCTTGGTGGCCGACTTCTTGCCGGCGACGGTCTTCGCGGGGCCCTTGCGGGTACGCGCGTTGGTATGCGTTCGCTGCCCACGGACCGGGAGGCCACGCCGGTGGCGGAGCCCCCGGTAGCAGCCGATGTCCATCAGCATCTTGATGTTCTGCGACGTGTCGCGGCGCAGATCACCTTCCACCTTGTAGTCGCGCTCGATCACCTCGCGCAGATGCACGAGTTCCGAGTCGGCCAGCGTGTCGGCGTTCGCGTCGGGCGCGATGCTCGCGGCCTCGCAGATCTTGACGGCGCTGGTGCGGCCGATTCCGTGGATATAAGTGAGCGCGATGTCGATGCGCTTGTTTCGGGGCAGGTCGATTCCGGCGATGCGTGCCATCGGAGCTTCCTTCTAGCCTTGTCGCTGCTTGTGCTTGGGGTTCTCGCAGATCACGCGAATGATCCCCCGGCGTTTGATGATCCGGCACTTCGCACACATCTTTCGAACCGAAGCGCGTACCTTCATTTCGTGTCTCCCGACGCCCCGCAGAGCGTTCAGTGCGAACCGGCGACGCGGGTCAGCGTCTCGCTGCCCTCGTCGGTAATCAGAATCGTGTGTTCGAAATGGGCGGAGAGCGAGCCGTCGGCCGTCACTGCCGTCCATTCATCGTCGAGCATGCGTACGTCCGCGCGGCCGACGGTCACCATCGGCTCCACCGCGAACACCATGCCCGGCGCCAACCGCGGGCCACGCCCCGGGGACCCGAAGTTGGGAATCCAGGGCGCCTCGTGGAGGTCGCGGCCGATGCCGTGGCCCGCGAACTCGCGCACCACCTGATAGCCGGCGTCCTCTACCCGCGTCTGTACTGCGTGACCCAGGTCCGAGAGTCGGATCCCGGGCTTCATGACCTCCATCGCGTCGTCCAGCGACCGGCCCGACACCTCGAGCAACCGCTGCGCCTCTTCCGAGATCTCACCCACCGGCACCGTCACCGCAGAGTCCCCGTGGAAGCCGTCCACGGATACGCCGAAATCGAGACTCACGATGTCCCCGTCCGCGAGCTCGCGGGGGCCGGGGATGCCGTGGACGATCTCGTCGTTGACGGAAACGCAGAGGACGGCCGGGTACTTCGGAAGGCCCTGCGGATCGTAGCCCTTGAAGGAGGACTCCACACCCCGCTCGGCGATGGCCTTTTCGGCCACCTCGTTGAGCTCACCGGTGGTGACGCCGGGCGCCACCCGATCCCGGAGCTCGAGGAGGACCTCGGCCACGTGGCGGGCCGCCTCGCGCATCTTGTCGAGCTCATGGCGGCTCTTGCGGGGGATCCGCTCGCGAAAGCCCATCATTCCAGGGCCTCCTCGACGCGTTTCGCCACCTCTTCGATCGAGCCCTCTGCGTCGACCTCGCGGACCACGCCCTGGGCCTCGTAGTGGGCGATCAGGGGCTCGGTCTGCTCCGCGTAGACCCGCATCCGGTTGCGGATGGTCTCTTCGTTGTCGTCGCTGCGGCCCTCGATCTCGGCTCGCTTGAGGAGGCGGCGCACCAGCTCGTCCTCGTCGACGGCCATGGCCACGCAGCGCTCGAGGGGCGTCCCCATCGCGGCCAGCAGGGCGTCCAGCGCCTCGGCCTGGGCGGTCGTCCGGGGAAAGCCGTCGAGGATGAAGCCCTTCGCGGCGTCCGGCTGCTCGAGCCGCTCCTTGGCCACGCCGATCACGATCTCGTCCGAGACCAGCTCGCCCTTCTCCATCAGCACCTGGGCCTGCTTGCCGACCTCGGTGCCCGCGGCCACGGCCGCGCGCAACATGTCGCCGGTGGAGATCTGCGGGATCTCGAAGCGTTCCACCAGGAACTGGGCCTGGGTGCCCTTGCCGGCGCCCGGGGGGCCCAGCAGCAGGAGTCGGCTCGCGGTCATCGCTGGAGCCTCCCGCGCACGCGGGTCCCGGTCGCGAGGCCCTCGTATTGGCGGGATACGAGGTGCGCCTCGATCTGGGAGATCGTGTCGAGCCCGACGCCCACGACGATGAGCAGCGCCGTGCCCCCGAAGAAGAAGGGCACACCCATGCGCACGGCGAGGATCGTCGGCAGCACGCAGACGGCCGACATGTAGATCGCGCCGATCAGGGTCACGCGCGTCAGGATCCGATCGATGTGCTCGGCGGTCTTCTTGCCGGGACGGATCCCCGGAATGTAGGCGCCCGATCGCTTGATGTTCTCGGCCACATCGACCGGGTTGATCATGATCGCGGTGTAGAAGTAACAGAAGAAGATGATCAGAGCGATGTAGACGAGCTGGTAGGCGAAGCTGGACGGGTCGAGATAGGTGTCGACGAAGGTCTGGATCGCCCCACCCTGCTCGGAGAACTGCCCGATCGTCAGCGGGAACATCAACAGCGACGACGCGAAGATCGCCGGGATCACGCCCGCGGTGTTCACCCGCAGCGGGAAGTAGGTCATCCCACCCTGCTGGACGCGTTTGCCCACGACGCGACGCGCGTGTTGGATGGGAATCCTGCGCTGGCCGCGCTCGACGATGATGACCAGGAAGATGATCACCAGGGCCAGGAGGGCCAGGAACAGGGTCTGGATCAGCGAGAACTGGTCGGTGCGGATCAGCTGGAAGAGCTGGGAGAGCGCCGACGGAATGCTGATGATGATGCTCGCGAAGATCACCATCGAGATGCCGTTGCCGATGCCCCGCTCGGTGATCTGCTCACCGAGCCACATGATGAACGCCGTCCCGGAGGTCAGCGTGATCATGCACATGATCCGGAATCCCCACCCCGGTTCGATGACCGCCCCTTCGCCGAACTGGCCGCGCTCGAGCGCCACCGCGAGCAGAGCGCTCTGGAAGAGTGCGAGCCCGATCGTCGCGTAGCGCGTGAACTGGTTGATCCGGCGCTGGCCCTGCTCCCCTTCCTTCTTCAGCTCCTCGAGCTGAGGAATCACCACGGTGAGCAGCTGGAAAATGATCGAGGCGCTGATGTAGGGCATGATGCCCAGCGAGAAGATCGAGAGCTGCTCGAGGGCGCCCCCCGAGAACAGGGTGAAGAGTCCGAAGACCGTGCCCTGCATCTGCTCGAAGAAGCTGCGCACCACGTCCGGGTCGATCCCCGGCGTGACGATGAACGCACCGATCCGGTAGACCGCGAGCATCCCGAACGTGAAGAGGATCCGCTGCCGAAGCTCGGTGATCCTCCCGATGTTCTGGACGCCGCCGATCATCCGAGCAGCTCCACGCTGCCGCCGGCATCTTCGATCTTCTTGCGGGCGGCGGCGCTCACCTTGTGGACCTTCACCGACAGATTCTTCGGGGCATCCCCCTCGGCCAGGAGCTTCACGCCGTCCTTGCCGTGCTTGATCAGGCCGCGGGCCTCGAGGCTCTCGGGGTCGACACTGCCACCGTCGCCGAACGCAGCCAGGGAGCCGACGTTCACGATCCGGTAGCTCGTTCGGAACAGATTGTGGAACCCGCGCTTCGGAATGCGGCGCGCGAGGGGCATCTGCCCGCCTTCGAAATGGAAGGGGGTCTCGCGACCGGCCGAGCGATGGCCCTGCCCTTTGACGCCGCGCCCGGCCGTCTTGCCGGTGCCCGAGCCGGGGCCGCGACCGACACGCTTGTGCGGCTTGCGGGAACCCGGGCGAGGCGAGAGTCGGTCCAGCATCAGCCTTCCTCCACCACGACGAGGTGTCGCACCTTGAAGATCATTCCGCGCACCGACGGGGTATCCTCGACCTGGACGCTCTGGTTGAGGCGCCGAAACCCGAGGCCGCGTAGCGTGGCCCGCTGGGAGCGGTCGTAGCCGATCTGGCTCTTCGTCCACTTCACGGTCAGTTTCTTGTCGGCGGCCATCGTCACGCACTCTTCCGGAGCTGGGCCAGGCGCTGAGCCGGGTCGCGCAGCTCCTGCAGCGCCGTCATCGTGGCCCGCACCACGTTGATCGGGTTGTTGGTGCCCAGCGTCTTCGTCAGCACGTCGTGAACGCCCGCGGCTTCGAGCACGGCGCGGACCGGACCACCGGCGATCACGCCGGTACCGGGCGAGGCCGGGCGCAGGAGCACCTTGGCGGCGCCGAAGCGACCGATGATCTCGTGGGGCAGCGTGCGTCCGTCCTGCAGGGGCACTTCGATCAGCGCCTTGCGCGCGCGCTCGACGCCCTTGCGGATGGCCTCGGGCACTTCGCCCGCCTTCCCGTAGCCCGCTCCGACGACGCCGGCTCCATCGCCCACGACGACCAGGGCGCTGAAATTGAAGCGGCGACCGCCCTTCACGACCTTGGCGACGCGGTTGATGTGCACCACGCGGTCGGTGAGCTCGTAGTCGTTGGCATTGATGTGAGTGGACATGCGTTCCTTCCAGCCCCGCGCCGGGCGCGGGCGACGCTCAGAGTTGCAGCCCCGCTTCGCGCGCGGCGTCGGCCAGCGCCTTCACGCGGCCGTGAAACAGGAATCCGTTGCGGTTGAACACGACCTTGTCGATCGAGTGCTTCTTCGCGAGCTCGGCCAGAGCCGTGCCGACGCGCTTTGCCGCCTCGACGTTGCCGGTCGAACCGTCGGGCACGATCGCCTTCGACCGGCTCGAGACCGTGCCCAGGGTCTTGCCGCTCTTTGCTTCGATCAGCTGGGCGTAGATGTGCTTCGCCGAACGGAACACGACGACCCGCGGCCGCTCGCTGCGCGCGACCGAGATAGCGGTGCGCGTCTTGCGCGCGCGCCACTTGCGGACGTTCTCGTTGTTGATCTTGCGCTTCATGACTTTCCTCAGGCTCCGGTGCCGGCCGCGGCCTTACCGACCTTCCGGCGCACGCGCTCGTCGATGTAGCGGATGCCCTTCCCCTTGTAGGGTTCCGGCGGCCGCAGCGAGCGGATGTCGGCGGCGAACTGGCCGACCTTGGCGCGGTCGATGCCCTCGATCTTCAAGATCACGTTGCGGTCGACGCTCACCGAGAGCCCCTCGGGTACCGGCATCTCCACCGGGTGCGAGAAGCCGAGGTTGAGCACCAGCTTCTTGCCGGAGGTCTCGGCCCGGTAGCCGACCCCCTGGATCTCGAGCTCTTTCGCGAAGGGCGTGACCACGCCTTGGATCATGTTGGCCACGAGCGCCCGGGCCAGACCGTGCTGGGCGCGGCTCTCCTTCGAGTCGTCCGGACGCTTGAACACCACCTTGCCGTCCTCGACGTCGCAGTCGATGGCGCTCGGGACCTTCTCGGTCAAGGTGCCCTTCGGCCCTTTGATCCGGATGCCCCCGTCCGTCTTCTCGAGAGAGACGCCGTCCGGCATGGGAATCGGCTTGTTTCCGACGCGCGACATGTCTACCAGACCTCGCAGACGACTTCGCCGCCGACGTTCTGGGCGCGTGCGTCCGAATCGGAGAGGATTCCGCGCGAAGTCGAGATCACGGCCACACCCAGGCCCGCGCGAACCTTCGGCACCTCGTCCTTGCCCACGTACACGCGGCGACCGGGCTTGCTGACCCGGCGGATACCGTCGATCAGCGGCACCCCGCCGTCGTCGTAGCGGATGCCCAGCACGAGGCTCGGGTGACCACCACGCGCCTCGACCTTCACGTCGTCGAGGAAGCCCGCGTTCTGCAGCACGTGGGCCACGGCCAGCTTTTGCTTCGACGACGGGCAGCGCGTCTCCGAATGCCGGGCGACACCCGCGTTGCGGATGCGCGTCAGCATGTCTGCGATGGGATCGGTCATCATGGCGAATGCCCCTTACTGCTGCCGGAACGGCATCCCGAGGTGGGTCAGGAGTGCCTTTCCTTCGGCGTCGTTCTCGGCCGAGGTCACGACCGTCACGTTCACACCGGTGATGCGCTCGACGGCGTCGTAGTCGATCTCGGGAAAGATGATCTGCTCACGGATGCCGAGGGAGTAGTTGCCGCGACCGTCGAAGGCCTTCGGCGACACACCCTTGAAGTCACGGACCCGGGGCAGCGAAACGCTGACCAGTCGATCGAAGAACTCCCACATCCGGGCGCCGCGCAGCGTCACCGAGCAGCCGATGGGCTGGCCCGCGCGCAGCTTGAAGTTCGCGATCGACTTCCGTGCGCGGCGCAGCACCGCCTTCTGACCGGTGATCTGGCCGAGTTCCTCGGTGGCGCGCTCGAGCAGCTTCGGGTTCTGGGTGGCTTCGCCGATGCCCATGTTCACCACGACCTTCTCGAGGCGCGGCACCTGATGGACGTTCTTGAAGCCGAACTCCTCGGAGAGCTTCCCGACGATTTCCGAGCGGTAGCGGTCCTGCAATCGGGGCGTCATGTCAGAGCACCTCCGGTGCGAGCGAAATGATCTTCATGAAGCGCCGGGCACGCAGCTCGCGGGCGACCGGGCCGAAGATGCGCGTACCCACCGGCTCCTTCTGGTTGTCGAGAATGACGGCGGCGTTGTCGTCGAACTTGATGAACGAGCCGTCGCTGCGACCGATCGCGCGCGCCGTGCGCACCACGACCGCGCGCCGAACCTCGCCCTTCTTCACCCGGGCGTTCGGGATCGCGTCCTTCACCGAGACCACGATCAGGTCACCCACCGACGCGTAGCGCCGGCGCGAGCCCCCGAGAACGCGGATGCACGCGACCTTCCGGGCTCCGGAATTGTCGGCGACTTCGAGTACGGATTCCTGCTGGATCATGACAGCCTCGCTAGACCGACACGGTCTCGGAGACCGTGGACTGCACCTTCCAGCGCTTCCGCTTCGACAGCGGTCGGTGCTCGATGATCTGCACCTCGTCGCCGACGTTGCAATTGTTGGCCTCGTCGTGCGCCAGGAACCGCGAATAGCGGCGCACGTACTTCTTGTACCGGGGGTCCTGCACGAGTCGCTCGACCCGCACCACCACGGTCTTGTCCATCTTGTTGCTCACGACGGTGCCGACGAGCGTTCGCCGCATGCCTCGCTTGCTCATTCACCCGCTCCGCGCTTCTCGCGCAGGATCGTCTCCGCGCGAGCGATTTCTCGACGAAGCGTGCGCAGCTTCGCCGTGTTCTCGAGCTGTCCGGTCTCCTTGCGGATCCGGATATTGAAGAGCTCCGCCCGGAGCTCCGTCGCCTTGGTCGCGAGCTCGTCACCCGTGAGGTCTCGGAGTTCACTCGACTTCATGTCGTCGCCTCCCGCTCCACGAAGCGCGTGCCCATCGGAAGCTTGTGCGCGGCGAGGCGCATCGCCTCACGCGCGATCTCGGTGGGAACCCCTTCCATCTCGTAGAGGATCCGACCGGGCTTCACGACGGCTACCCACTCTTCCGGATTGCCCTTTCCCTTACCCATGCGGGTTTCGGCGGGCTTCTTCGTGACCGGTTTGTCGGGGAAGATGCGAATCCACACCTTGCCACCGCGCTTGACGTAGCGGGTCATGGCGATACGTGCGGCCTCGATCTGGCGCGCGGTGACGCGCGACTGCTCGGTGGCCTGGAGACCGTACTCTCCGAACGAGAGCGTCGAACCCCGGTACGCCTTGCCGCGCATCCGGCCCTTGTGAACCTTGCGGTGCTTGACCTTCTTGGGCTGCAGCATGACCTACCTCGTCTGGACCTCGCCGATGCGCTGAGCCAGCGATCCCTGGCGCAGCTCACGGTCGCTGACGTCTCCCTTGAACACCCAGCACTTGACGCCGATCACGCCGTACGTGGTCTTTGCCTCGGCCTGGCCGTAGTCGATCTCGGCGCGCAGCGTGTGAAGCGGCACGCGGCCCTCTCGGTACCACTCGCGGCGGCCCATCTCCGAGCCGCCGAGACGACCGGCGCACTGGATCCGGATGCCGCCCGCGCCGAACTTCATCGTCGACGTCACGGCCTTCTTCATGGCGCGGCGGAACGCGACGCGGCGCTCGAGCTGGAGCGCGACGTTCTCGGCCACGAGCTGGGCGTCGAGCTCGGCCTTGCGGATCTCCTTGATGTTGATGAAGACCTCGCGGTTGTCCGTGAAGTTCGCGAGCTCCTCGCGCAGCGTCTCCACCTCGGCACCGCGCTTGCCGATCAAGATGCCGGGACGCGCGGTGTGGATGTTGAGCACCACCTTGTCACCCGTGCGCTCGACGACGACCTTCGAGATGCCCGCGTGATAGAGCTTCTTCTTGATGAATTTCCGGATGGCGATGTCCTCGTGGAGCTGCTCGGCATAGCGGCGCTCGGAGAACCAGTTCGACTGCCACCCGTAGAGGGAGCCCAGTCGGAATCCGTAGGGATGTACTTTCTGTCCCACTTCTTACTCCTCGGAAAGGAAGACGCGGACGTTCGAGGTGCGCTTCTGCACCCAGCTCGCGCGGCCCTGCGCACGCGGACGAATCCGCCACATGTTCGGTCCCTGGTCGACCGTGATCTTCTGGATGACCAGATTGTCGATATCGATCCCGGCCTGTTCCCGGCTGTTCTTCTCTTCCGCGTTGGCCAGCGCCGAGCGAACCAGCTTGGCGAGGATGCGGGCGAAGCGCTTCGGGGACAGGTCGAGCGTGGTGAGCGCCTCTTCTACGCCCTTGCCGCGAATCTGATTCGCGAGCAGTCGGGCCTTGTTGGGGCTCACGCGGTAGTTCTTTAGGAAAGCAGTCGTGCTCATGCTGGACTCCGGTCGGCGGCGACCTACTTCGTCTTCACCTTCTTGCCACCCGCGTGGCCGGTGAACTTCCGCGTCGGCGAGAACTCGCCGAGGCGGTGGCCCACCATGTTCTCGGTGACGAACACGGGAACGAAGAGCTTCCCGTTGTGGACGTGGAAGGTGAGGCCGACGAAGTCGGGAGTGATCATCGAGCGCCGAGACCAGGTTCGGATGACCTGCTTCGAGCTGCTCGCGACGGCCGCGTCGACCTTCTTCTGAAGACTCGGGTCCACGAAGGGCCCCTTCTTGAGCGATCGCGCCATTACTTCTTGCCTCGCCGCTTCACGATGTACTTGTCGGTGCGCGGGTTCTTGCGGGTCTTGTGACCCTTGGTCGGGACGCCCCACGGCGTGCACGGGTGTCGGCCACCCGACGACTTGCCCTCGCCACCGCCCATGGGGTGGTCGACCGGGTTCATCGCGACACCGCGGACATTCGAGCGCTGCCCCTTCCAGCGGGAGCGCCCGGCCTTACCGATGGACTGGTTCTCGTGCTCCGAGTTGCCCACCTGGCCCACCGTCGCCATGCACTCGATATGGATGCGGCGATGTTCACCGCTGGGCATGCGCAGCGTCGCGTACTTGCCTTCGCGCGCCATCAGCTGAGCGCCGAGGCCCGCCGCGCGAACGAGCTGGGCCCCCTTGCCGGGCTTGAGCTCGATCGCGTGGAGCACCGTACCGAGCGGGATCTTCGCCAGTCGCAGGGCGTTGCCGGGTCGGATATCCGCGTCGTCGCCCGACTGGAGGACGTCGCCTACGGCCAGACCGCCCGGCGCCACGATGTAGCGCTTCTCACCGTCTGCGTAGTGCAGCAGCGCGATGTTGGCGGAGCGGTTCGGGTCGTACTCGATCGACGCGACCTTGGCGGGAATACCCGTCTTCTCGCGGCGGAAGTCGACCTTCCGGTAGCGCCGTTTGTGCCCGCCACCGCGGTGCCACGACGTGATCCGGCCGTTCGAGTTGCGGCCGCCACTCTTGTTGACCCGTCCCTCGGTCAGCGCGCGCTCGGAACCCGAACGCGTGATCTCCTTGAAATCGGAGACGCTCATGTCGCGTCGCCCCGGAGAGGTCGGCTTGTAGTTTCGCACCGGCATGGCGGCTCCTTACACTCCCTCGTAGAACTCGATGCTCTGGCCTTCGGCCAGCACCACGAGGGCCTTCTTCCACTCGGATTTGCGCCCGAGGAACTTCCCCACCCGCTTCGACTTGCGGGGCATCCGCATCGTGCGCACGGAGAGCACTTCCACCTCGAAGAGCGCCTCGACGGCGCGTTTGATGTCGTGCTTGCCCGCGCGCGGATCGACGGCGAGGGTGACCAGGTTGTTCTCCTCGCGACCGATGTTGCTCTTCTCGGTCACGAGGGGTCGGCGAATCACTTCGTGGATGTTCATGACGACTCCGCCTTCGCGGCGCGGCGGCGCTCCTCCGAGAGGCGCAGATCGAGGGCCTCGACCGCACCCTTCGTGAGCAGCAGCTTCGGGTGGCGCAGCACGTCGTAGACGTTCAGTCCCGCCACTCGCAGGATGTTGGCCTTCGCCAGGTTCTTCGTGGACTTCTCGAGCTTCGCGTCCTCTTCGGCGATCACGATCAGCACGCGATCCTCACCGAGGCCGAGCCCCTCTAGCACGCCGGCGACGTGCTTCGTCTTGTACTCGTCCATCGAGAGGTCCTCGACGACCGTGATGGCGCCTTCCTGCTGTCGCAGCGAGAGCGCCCCCCGCAGTGCCGCGCGACGCACCTTCTTCGGCAGCGAGTGATCGTAGGAGCGCGGAACCGGCCCGAATACCGAGCCACCCCCAGCCCACTGGGGCGCGCGGGTCGTACCCTGCCGGGCGCGACCGGTGCCCTTCTGGCGCCACGGCTTCGCGCCACCGCCAGACACCGCTGCACGATTCTTCGTGCTGTGGGTACCGGCGTGCCGCGCAGCCAGCTGCCGACGCACTTCGGCGTGGAAGAGGTCGGGCTTCACCTTCACCTCGAACACTGCCGGCGGGAGCTCCACGGAGCCCGCCTTCTTGTTCTCGGTCGTTACGACGTCCAATGTGGCCATGTCTCGCCTACGCGGTTTCCAGGGGTCTAGAGCTTGATCTCGACGTCGACACCCGCCGCCAGCTCGAGCTTCATCAGCGCGTCGACGGTCTGAGGGGTCGGATCGAGAATGTCGATCAGTCGCTTGTGCGTGCGGGTCTCGAACTGCTCCCGCGACTTCTTGTCGATGTGGGGCCCGCGCAGCACCGTGTACTTGTTGATGCTGGTGGGCAGCGGGATCGGCCCGGCCACACGTGCACCCGTCCGCATGGCGGTGTCGACGATCTCACCAGCGCTCTGATCGAGCAGCTTGAAATCGTATGCCTTCATTCGGATACGGATTTTCTGGGAGGCCAGTTCGCCCATCTCTCCAACCTTTTCTTTAGTTCCCGAGCCGAGCAGACGCCCGGTCCGCCCCGCGACCTTCGGCTTCGCCTCGCTGCGCGCCCGCTACGCGGGCTTGCCAGGGGCGGTCACCGCTCGTAGCGAGACCGGGACGTAAATTCGTTACTCGATGATGTCCGCGACCACGCCCGCGCCGACGGTCCGGCCGCCTTCGCGAATCGCGAAGCGCAGCTCCTTGTCCATCGCGATCGGCGTGATCAGCTCCACCGTCATCTCCACGTTGTCGCCAGGCATCACCATCTCCGTCCCGTCCGGAAGATTCGCGACACCCGTCACGTCCGTCGTTCGGAAGTAGAACTGCGGCCGATACCCGTTGAAGAACGGCGTGTGACGGCCACCCTCGTCCTTCGTCAGGATGTACGCCTGCGCCTTGAACTTCGTGTGCGGCGTGATCGAACCCGGCTTCGCCAGCACCTGGCCGCGCTCCA